>CALESE010000068.1 GCA_937907205.1 uncultured Romboutsia sp.
TCATAAAGAGTATTGACAAAAATAAAAAAGCGTAGACTTTGTCTACGCTCTGAAAGGATTCTAAAAATAGAATCCTTTTTAATTTATTTAGTTGCAGCTATTATACATATTTCAACTAAAAGGCATTCTCTAGCCATTTTAGCCTCAACACATGCTCTAGCAGGTTTAAAACCTTCAGCTATCCAAGCATCCCATACTGAGTTCATATCAGCAAAATCTTTATTTATATCTTTTAAGTATATAGTAGCAGATAATATATGTTCTTTATCTGAATTATATTTATTTAGTAATGATTCTATTTTATTTAATACTTTAGTAGTTTGTTCTTTAATATCACCTTCAGCATGAACTTGTCCAGATAAATATATTGTATTATTGTGAACAACAGCATTACTCATTCTTTCATTTCCTTCATATCTATTTATTAGCATAGTTATAACCTCCATTAATTATTATGATTTTTGACAATATAGATTATAATATATAATAAATAAAAATAAAAGCTAAGTATATATTATTTATAATAATATGATATAATCATATACAAAAGAAACTTTAGCTAGGAGGAATTAAGTATGTCAGATGATAGAATAATAGATTTTAATGATTTAAAGAATAAGGTAAAAGATTCTGATGTAGATAAATTTGAACAATATATATATAATTTATATTTTTCTGTTATGGACGGAAGTATGACAATGGCTGAATTTTCAAGAAAAATATTTGATTATATGAATGATAATAATATATCTCAAGAAAAATTTGTAAATATACAAAAAAAATTCATGGAACGATATGGAATGGATTCTGAAGAAATTGAAAATCAACTTAAAGGATTTGGTATAGACCCAAAGAAAGCTGGATTTGGCAATATTGATTTTAATAATATAACTAAAGAAGAAGTTGATTCAATAAAAAAAACAACTGGATTTTATGAAAAGTATGGAAGTAAGATTCAGCCTAAAAGTTGCATATCAACATTTATAAAAAATGATGCAAATGATATAGAGATAATAATAGATCAAGAGAAAGTTATGCTTTTTAGTGGTAAAAAGGTTAACCTTATGGATGCTGAATTAAATGAATTTTTATTATCTTATAAAAATATGTTTAATAAAAAGATAAGAGTTATATTATGTGAAAATTCTAGCGAATATGATTATTAAAAAAAGCTTTTGTATAAATTTATACAAAAGCTTTTTTTAATATAATATTTCTTTTACTACATTAATACCGTTTTGTATCATACTATTTAAAAATACAATATTTAAAAGTTCAGCGTTATGTACATTAGGTATATCATATGTATCTACTAAATTAATTGGAACTATAATATTTTTACGAAGATTATTTTGGTTGAAATAAGATTTTAAAGTTATAGCAAATTGATATATACATATATCTGTACAATCACCAACTATAATTATATTATCTATATTTTCAAAATTAATTTTATTTAATGCAAAAAAACCATTAGTAGAGTTTTTTTGTATTATTTCTAAATTTGGAATGTCTTTTAGTTCATCGACAATATCTGATTCTATACTATCTTCTAAACAATGAATAGGGTAGTTTAAAAGCTCTATAGAACTTTCAGTATGAGAATCTGTAAAAGCAATTATTCTATTTAATTTAGGGCATATATGTTTTGCAAAATTTTCAATAGGCTTTATAAGATTTTCTATTCTAGGTGAATAAAGTGATCCTTGTTTTGCAAAACCATTATTCATATCTACTATAAATAGAACAGTTTTACTTAAATCTAAATTAGATATATCCTCTGTATTTAATTTATCTAAATTACTTTTTAAAATCTCTAATTCTTGTAATAATTTATTCATAAAGAACCCCCTTATTAATATTATATAAATTTTACAGTTTTAAATAAGCTATGTCAAGCATATTTAAAGACATAAATAGCTACCTTTAAATAAAAGGTAGCTATTTATAATACTAAGCAAATATAATTTTAGCGATTATAGTTATAATCGGAAGAGCTATTATTGTACGCGTTAAGAAGATAATAAATAAATCTTTCAAATTTAAAGGTATATCTGATTTTAATATAACAGCTCCAGTTTCTGTTAAATATATTAACTGAGTTATAGATAAGACTCCAACTATAAACTTAGTTATTTGGCTTATTCCTTCTCCAGATACCATTATTGATGGTAAGAACATATCTGTAAATCCAACTAGTATTGCAGGTGCAGCATGATAAGCATCTGGTATTTTTAAGAATTCTAATATATAAACAACTGGTAAAGATATGATTTTGAAAAATGGTGTAAATTCAGCAACGATTAAAGCTAAAGTACCCCAAGCCATTACTAAAGGTAATAATCCTATATACATATCAATAACAGTTTTAAAACCATTTACTAATATATCTTTTATAGATGGTGCACTAGAAGCTCTATTTATAGCTTTACTTAGACCAAAATTAAATATATTTACATCTTTAGGAACCAAATCTTCTTTTAAGTGTTCTACATTATTATATGTAGTATTTTTAAATTTAT
Source organism: uncultured Romboutsia sp. (assembly GCA_937907205.1). Taxonomy (GTDB): domain Bacteria; phylum Bacillota; class Clostridia; order Peptostreptococcales; family Peptostreptococcaceae; genus Faecalimicrobium. Next base: position 2,523 of record CALESE010000068.1, read on the forward strand.
TTAAAGGGTATATACGAGGCATAATTAAAGCACAAGCTAAAGATGCTATACAAACTGTACCATAAAAAGGAACAAATATAGGCATAAATCCTAACTGGTCAGCTATAACAGTTGAAAATGGTAATGATACTAAAGAAAAACACACTGATATAATTACAGCTTCTTTAGCTGTATAAAATCCTTGCTTATATTGTGTGTTAGTTATCATTATACCTAAAGTACCATCTCCTAACCAAGATGATATTGCATCAATAGCTGAACGTCCAGGAACTTTAAATAATTTATACATAGATTTTGATATTAATGTTCCAAATAAATCCATAAGTCCAAAGTCTACAACTAAGGGTAATAAAAAACCTGAAATTAAGAATATTGCAAGTAAACTAGGTAAAAGACCTAATATTGTTTGACCAGTTATGTCAGATTTTATTATTTCAGGACCAACTTGATAAATACTCATTACTATAAATACTGCACCTAAAATTCTACAAATTAACCAAAAAGGATATACATTTAAAAGTCCATTTAAAAACTCATTTTTTATATTTATAAACTTAGCTAGTATAGAAAGCATTGCAGATGTAATTATAACTATTAATGCTAAATTATTAAGAGAGTCACCCATTATAATTTTAAAAACTTCTGATAAGAAACCAATACCAATGTTTATAGGTGATAATCCTTCTAAAGGAACTATATTTCCATAGGGTAAAGGTATTATAAATAAAAATAAACCAAATAATGACGGTATTAAAAATTTAATTAATCCAGTATTATCTTTTGAAACAGATGTTGAAATATTTTTTTCCATAATTTTGATCCTCCTAAAATTTTAATAAAATAAAAAAGTCTCCCGGTCTAAAAACCAAGAGACGAAAAATTTCCGTTTTACTACTTTAATTAATAATATTATATAAATATAATATTATTCACTCAAATCTCTTAAGGCGAGATAACCTATTACTATACTTAGTTTCCAGTAATATTCTCAAAAGTTCTTTTCAGATAAATTTCAATGCTAAGCTTAAACCATCCTCAGCTTTTTATAAAATCCATTTAACATACTCTCTTTTTCACAGAATTTAATTTATTAATTTGTTTATTTTATAATAGTAAAATAATTTATTATAAATGTCAATGAAAAATATATGATAAATTTTTATATATTAAACAATTCTAAAAATTTAAACTTAATTTAACTAATAAAATATATTTAGGTAACAATAAATACATATAAAAAATAAATTATAGTAAGATTATTTTTATGGGGGAGATACTGTGGCTATTAATAAAATATTTAAAGAAATGTTTGATACACAAAAAAGAGAAAAAGAATTAGAATTTCAAAAAGAAATAATAAAAAAATCATTAGAGAATAATAGTATGCTTAGTGATTTTGAAAAAGGAATGGATTGTCTTGAAGATAAAAATTATAAAGATGCATTTATATATTTAGAAAAATGTTCAAATCAAGGAAATTCACAAGCTCAATATGAAATAAGCAAATTACTTAAAGATGGTTTAGGGGTAGAGAAGAATAAAGATAAGGCAAAAAAATACTTAATGGAATCATACAAAAATGGTTTTAAGAAATCTGGATTATTATTAAGAGAAATAAGACATGAAGAACATAAAAATTTAAATAAAAAAATAGACACAGAGTTTATTAATAAAAAAAGTCAATTGGGATTTTCGATAGATATACCAAAAGGATGGTTAGAATTAGAACCTAAAAATAAAAATTGTTTTGATGCTGTTGCAATAGATTGCTTTGATGGAGATGTTATATTTAATATAAAGATGCAAGTATTTTTAATTGAGGTACCATGCCATATGGCAAAATGTGTATCTTTAGATAGTATAGCAAATAATATGGGATGTATTGAATCGGTTGATTTTAATAATGGTAATTGTGATGGAAAGCTTATATGTGGGGAAGGAATAGATGGAACATGCAATTATATATTTATAGCTAAAGGTGATAAAGGTGTGTATGATGTTAGAGTAATTGTAGATAAATATTTAGAACCACTATATGAAGATATTATAGATCATATAATTTATAGTTTTGATATAGATGAAAAAATAAAAGATAACAATATAGAGAGTTAAAATAAAAAAGCTATCCATATGGATAACTTTTTTGCTAACTATTTTGAGTTAGCTATTTCTTCAGCTAATTTATTTAGATATTCCCATCTTTCATATTTTTGTTCAAGATCAGCTTCAGTTTTAGCTTTTTCTTCAAGAACTTCTTGAAGTTTAACAAAATCTGTTGCAAACTTAGACGTACTTTCTTCAAGAAGTTGTATTTTTTCTTCAAGTTTTTCTATATCAGAGTCTATAGTTTCAAATTCTCTTTGTTCATTATAAGAGAATTTTAGTTTTTTATTGTTTTTAGGCTTTTCTTTTTTTGAATCATTGGCCTTTTCTTTTTCAACTTTTTCTGCCTTAAATTCAATACCTTGAATTTCTTTATATATAAGATAATCACTATAGTTACCTGTATATATATGAACTTTACCTAGGCCTTCATATGCAAATATTTTATTACATATTCTATCTAAGAAATATCTATCATGGGAAACCGTTATAACAACTCCACTGAATTCATCAAGATAATCTTCAAGTCTATTTAAAGTATCTATATCTAAGTCATTTGTAGGCTCATCTAGTAATAATACATTTGGAGCCTTCATAAGTGTTCTAAGTAAATGAAGTCTACGTCTTTCACCTCCAGATAATTTACCAATTTGAGTATATTGCATAGTTGAATTAAATAAAAACCTTTCACACATTTGAGATGCAGAAATTTTAGTTCCATCAGCTGTTTCAATATAGTCACTGGCTTCCTTTACATAATCAATGGCTCTCATATCAGTATGCATATGAGAATCATCTTGATTAAAGCATCCAATTTTTACAGTTTCACCAATTTCAATATAACCACTATCAGGATTTAGGCTACCATTTAATATATTTATAAGTGTGGATTTACCCATACCATTTTTTCCTATGATACCAATTCTATCAGTACGAGATAATGTATAATCTAGATTATCAATTAAAATTTTATTACCAAATGATTTAGATATATTGTGTATCTCTATAATTTTTTTGCCAAGCCTAGTAGAACCAACAGATATATCCATTTTTTCATCAACTTCAATAGTTTCTCTATTTGTTAATTCATCAAATCTTTGTAGTCTAGCTTTTTGTTTTGTAGTTCTAGCTTTAGCTCCACGTCTAACCCAAGCTAATTCTTTTCTTATTAAATTTTGGCGTTTCTCTTCCATACTAGATTCAAGTTGAAGTCTTTCCATCTTTTTTTCTAAAAAAGTAGAGTAGTTACCATCATAGCTAAATAGTCGTCCTTTATCTAATTCAATAATTCTGTTTGATACTCTATCTAAGAAATATCTATCGTGTGTTATCATAACTAATGAACCTTTTCTGTTATTAAGATACTCTTCTAAGTAATCTATAGTATCGTTATCTAAGTGGTTAGTAGGTTCATCAAGGATTAATAATTCGCAAGGAGTTATAAGAGCTGAAGCTAAAGCAACTCTTTTTCTCTGTCCACCAGATAACTCTTTAACTTTTTGGTTAAAATTAGTAAGCCCTAACTTAGTAAGCACCATTTTAGCTTCATTTTCTAAATCCCAAAGATTTAGAGAGTCAATTTTTTCTTGAAGATAAATTAATTTATTATTTAAATTATCATTAAAATTATTATTTATTTCATCAAGTGTTTCTTGATATTCTAAAAGTAATTTCATTTCTTCTGAAGTACCTTTGAATACTTGTTGTAATATAGTAAAATCTTCATTATAATCTGGGTTTTGTGGAAGGTACTCAATTCTAACTCTATTAGCTTTTGTAATAGTACCAGAGTCACAAACCTCAGCTCCAGCTATAATTTTTAAAAGTGTAGATTTACCAGTACCATTTACACCAATAATACCTATTTTTTCACCTTCATTTATACCGAAAGATATATTTTCTAATAATTTTTTTTCAGAGTAACTTTTACTTATATTTTCTAATGTCATTAAATTCATAATATCACCTATAATTTTTATTAATATATTTAATTATAAATATATTATAACGTATAAATAGACAATAATAATAGAAATTTATAAATTACAAATATATTTTGATTATATTTGGTAAAATTTATTATATAGTTATAGTATAAGTATTTTTAAATTATATTTAAGGGGTGATAATAATGAAAGCAGAAATATTAACTGTTGGAACTGAAATTCTATTAGGTGACATAGTAAATACAAATTCACAATTTTTAGCAAAAGAATTAGCTAACTTAGGCATTGAGGTATATTACCAAGGTAGCATAGGAGATAATGAAGAAAGATTATTAAAAGCATTTGATGAAAGTCTAAAAAGAAGTGATTTAGTTATAACAACAGGAGGATTGGGTCCGACAAAAGATGATATAACAAAAGAAGTAGCAGCAAAATATTTTAAGCAAGAACTAATACTTAATGAACCATCGTTAAAACAATTAAAAAAGTATTTTAAAGATAGGAATTTGAAATTGAGTCAAAATAATTTAAAGCAAATATATTTTCCTAAAGATGCAATAATTTTAGAAAATTTAAATGGAACAGCACCGGGAGCTATCTTAAGAAAGGATAATAAGACTATAATAGTTATGCCAGGACCTCCAAAAGAAATGAAATTAATGTTTGAAAAAAGTGTTAGACCGTATCTAGAAAAGTTAACAAACACAGTATTAAAATCAAAAACATTAAGAATATTTGGTATGGGAGAATCTTTAGTTGAAGATAGACTCATAGATTTAATAAAAAATCAAAGTAATCCAACAATAGCTACTTATGTAGGAGTTGGAGATGTTATTCTTAGAATAACAGCAAAAGCACAAAATGAAAATGAAGCTAATAAACTTATTGAACCTATAGAATCTGAAATAAGAAATAGGCTTAATAAATTTGTATATGGAGAAGATGATACATCAATTGAAGATATTGTTGCAAAAATACTTGTAGAAAAAAATTTAACAATATCAACTGCAGAGTCATGTACAGGAGGGATGGTAAGTTCATCACTTATAAATTATCCTGGTATATCTTCTGTATTTATGGAAGGATGTGTTACTTATTCTAATGAATCAAAAATTATACGATTAGGAGTTAAAAAAGAGACATTAGATAAATATGGAGCAGTTAGTGAACAAACAGCAAAAGAAATGGCAATAGGAATAGCAAAGAACTTTAATACTAATATAGGATTATCTACTACAGGTATAGCTGGCCCAGAAGGTGGAACTAAGGATAAGCCAGTAGGACTTGTTTATATGGGAATATATATTAATGGAAATACAATTGTTAAAAAGTATGAGTTTAAAGGAAGTAGACAAGAAATAAGAGAAAAAGCTACAAAAACACTATTAAATGATTTAAGACTAGAGTTATTAAATTAAAAAATAGGTGTTGAATTTTCAACACCTAAGTAAATTTAAGAATAATATTTGAACTTACTGTATTTTTTAATATATTATCAAGAATATAATTTATAACGCTATTACAAGCATATGAAGAAAAAAATAAATCATTTTCATAATCAAGTTTACTTTTATATTCAGTATATAAGATATCAAAAAAGTCTTTAAAAGAATTATTGGTTATAATATCTCCTTTATATATTGATAAATTAGAGTTTTTAGCAACTATAGATAATTCTTTTTCATAAGACATATGTTTTTTCATACTATGCTTAAACTCCCAACGTTCACTATGGGGAACACAAAAGAAATCACATAGAAAATGACAGATTACACCTAATTCCTGACTAAACTTACTTACAGAGAAATATCTTGATAGAGAATCTATTGTAAGGCTGCATAAATAATTTATTTTTTGTGCAATAGTATCAAATGATTCATTTAAATAATGTTTTTTGAATACATATTGAGGAACAGCATCAGGTTTTAAGTTTCCATATATAAAGTGTTTTTCATTTATAAAAAATAGCTTATTATTATCTATATTATTAAGTAACGATTTAGCAATTAAAAAATGAGAATTCATTAACATAATTTACACCTCTTAAATTAAATAATAAATTCAATTTTACGAATTAATTAAATAATATCAATAAGTCATTACTGTTACAATATGAAATTAATTCCAATATGGTTAAAATACATAAATATTATTTTTCAAATTTTATTCCTTGATAAGAGTCACGTCTTTTTAATTCATCATCAATAGCATTTAAAACTTCCCATTTTTTTAGACTCCATAAAGGTCCAACAAGTTCATCTCTTTTTCCATCTCCAGTAAGTCTATGAACTATCATAGTATCAGGAAGAATTTCTAATTGATCACAAACTAATTTTATATATTCTTCTTTAGTCATTAATGTAAGCATTCCTTTTTGTAGCATTCTTTCCATAGGAGTATCTTTTATTACATGAAGCAAATGAATCTTTATACCATCAACATCTAATTTAGAAACAGCCTTAGCAGTTTCCATCATCATATTATAATCTTCTCCAGGCAAACCATTTATTATGTGAACAATAGTTTTTATATTTCTTTCTTTTAATTTTTTTACACCTTTAAGGAATGTTTCGTAATTATGACCTCTATTAATTATTTTAGATGTTTTATCATGTATAGTTTGAAGTCCTAACTCTACCCATAAATTAGTTCTCTCATTAAGTTCAGCTAAATATTCAATAACATCATCTTCTAAACAATCAGGTCTTGTTGATACAGAAAGACCTATTACATCATTCATTCCTAATATTGTTTCGTATTTTTCTCTTAGTACTTCAACAGGTGCATAAGTGTTTGTAAAAGCTTGGAAATATCCAATATATTTAGCATTAGGCCACTTTTTATGCATCATTTCAGTTATATCATCAAATTGTTTTATAAGATTATCTTTAGGGTTACCAGCAAAATCACCAGAACCTTCTTTACTACAGTAAGTACACCCTCCATAGGCTACTTTTCCATCTATATTAGGACATGTAAATCCTGCATTTATAGATACTTTAAATACTTTTTCACCAAATGTATTTCTTAAATAATAGTTCCATGTATGGTATCTTTTATTATCAAATGCATATTTAAATTTTGTCAATTATATCACCTTTTCTAAAATATATTTGTAGATAAATTAATTTATATTCAAATATATTAACATAAATAAAATCTATATACAAATTACATATACCCCAAAATAATAATTACAATACTGTTACATATTTAATTGAATACAGATGATATTTAGTTAATAAAATTTATTGTTGAAATTAAACTATGGGAGTGTGAAAAATGAGTAAAGATGATAATAGAGAAAATGATAAAGATATTTTAAAAACAAATGAAAATAATATAAATAATGAAAATAGTTTACTTGATATATCAAATGACACAAATGAAGAAGTTTTAAACAAAGAAAATAAAAAAATAATCAAAAAAAGAATATATTTTATTATAGGATTTATCATTGGAATGTTAGTAATATTTTTTATATCTATGAATATATTAACTCGAAAATATTCACAGTTAGTATATCCTGGTATTACAATTTATGAACAAGATTTATCTAAATTAAACAAAGAAGGGTTAAAAAGCAAATTAAATAAGTTGTCTAAAGAAATAGATAATAAAAATATTTATGTCAGATCAAGTAAAAATACGTACAAGTTAAATATGAAAGAAATTGTATTAAACTATAATTTAGAAAATAAATACAATGAAATAATAAATAAATATAAAGATGAAAGTAAAATTAAACAGTTTTTTTTTATAATATTTAAAAAAGATAAAGATTATAAGTTTGATATTACTCTTAATGAAAAGTATATAGACAAAATTATAAAAGATATATCAAGGGAAAATAATAAAAGATGTATAGAGCCTAAAGTTATAATTGATAATGGTAAAATAAGTTACAAAGAAGGGTTAAATGGAAAGTTGATAGACGAAAAAGATTTGCTAAATAATATAGAGAGATCTATTGGAATAAAAGATATAAATATAAATATTAAATACAAAGAAGAAAAACCATCAATATCAATAAATGATTTAAAGCAGGTAAATTCAAAAATTTCAACATATACAACCACATACAGTGATGGTGGAGGAAGAGGTAAAAATATTGAACTTGCAGCAAAAAAAATAGATGATATTATATTAATGCCGGGAGATGAATTTTCATATGAAAAAGCAATGGGAGATATAACATTAGAAGCAGGATTTTTTTATGCGCCAGTAATTTCTAATGGAGAACTTAAAAATGGTATTGGAGGAGGCGTTTGTCAAGTGTCATCAACTTTATACAATACACAATTAAAAGCAGGAATACTTCCAACAGAGAGAAGAAATCATTCTAAGGCAGTAAGTTATGTTCCAAGAGGACTTGATGCGACTTTAGCTACAGGTAGTATTGATTACAAATTTAAAAATGATTATGATTATCCTATAGTAATAAACACAAGTGCAGAAAATGGAAAATTAACTATAGAATTTTGGTCAAATAGAAAAGCTTTAAAAGGAATAACTTATGAAGCTAGAGGTTATGCAAGAGGAAATATTGCAAATACATATCTTTATGGATATGATAAAGATGGAAATAAAGTTTATGAAAAGCATATAGATACAAGTATTTATAGATAAGAAGAGGCTCAAAGCCTCTTTTTACTATATAATTACATTGACTAACGTCTTAACCTGTTTGATATAGATATTAAATAAGAACCTATAAGCATTACTATAACTGATAATATTGACACTATAAATTTTGATAATATAAGTGGAGAAA
>CALESE010000069.1 GCA_937907205.1 uncultured Romboutsia sp.
ATCAGACCAAGTATTAGTAGAAAGATATAAAGAAAGATATGGTCCAAAATGTCAACCAATTACTATTTGGACAATAAAAGATCCAGAAAAGCGAGATTGTGCTAAGCACAATCATTTAAATTTTAAAGAAGTTTGGGATTTATATGAAGGAAAAGAATTTATTGACTATATTTATAATGAATTTAAAAATTTAAATGTATGAAAATAATAGATAATTCACTAATATGGGAACATGAAGATTTTGTAATGAGAAATCCAATGGTTGATTGCAAACCGGATAATATGGTAATAGGATGGGCGATTGTAGATAAAGATACTGATGTACCAGAATATTTTCAAATATTATTTACCAAAGATGAATTGATTAATTATTGTAAGATATTTGATAATCTAGTTAGTTTAACTGTTGGTGCGATAGTTAGTACGATAATTAATGAATCTGTAAGCTACATTACAAATTATGTTGATACACATGATTTTGGAAATCTGAATTATGAGAATACAATGGATCATGTTGAATTTCTATCCAAATTGAGATTTGAAGTACATACTTGGTTTGTACATGACAATATCAATATACTTAAAAGCTTTGAAGAATTGATTAAAGAAAAAATTAAATGAATATGAGCAAAGTATTAGAAAGTCTTAAGAAATATTTTGAAGAAACACCAAAAGAACAATTAGACAAGGACTTTAAAGAAATAGAAAATAAATGGGGTCATATAGGACCAACAGTTGAAGAATGGTTAGAAAGCAATTTTAAAAAGTAATTTTATGATACATTTTTTGTTTAGCAATAAATCACCTCAATATCTGTTTTTGAAAGCAGATACTAAAGAAGATGAAAAGGTCATAAATGAATTGAAGAGTAAAATGAATTTGACTGACCCAGTATGCTATTTGAAAAGCTTTACTGGGATCCCATTTACTCAAGATTTCTTATATGAATATGTACAGAAGTCAGGTACAAAGGTGTGGTATTGTTCTATTGGATTATGGCAGACTGTATATAATTTTTTGAAGGAAAAGAATTGGGAATACGATGGTTTAGATAAAACCAAGTTCAAGTCAAATCTCCCACATTCCTTTGAAGAATTCAAGAAAATAGTTGATAGTTGGAATTTGAAGTATACACCAAGACCATATCAGTATGAAGGTGCATATAACATACTGCAATGGAAACGGTCAACATCTGTTTTTGCCACAAGAGCTGGTAAGACTATGCTCAGCTATATAGTTTTCAGGTATGCAAGAGAATATCTTGGTGTACGTAGAATATTGATGGTTGTGCCAAGTATTGATTTGGTTAAGCAAGGATATTCTGACTTCAAAGAATATGAATGCCTTTGGTCTGGTGGTAAGTTGGTTGAATCATCTGACTTGACAATTGCAACATTTCAGACACTTGTGAATTTCTTAGATAAGAATTCAAAACGTTACAATCCACATTTCTTTGATGGTAATGGAATAGATCGATGTGGATATGATATGGTGTTTGTTGATGAAACACATCGTGCTACTGCTAAATCTATTAAGGATATCATAAGTCAACCATTCATGTCAAATGTAAAGATAGCATTTGGTATGACAGGTACTTTGCCAAAAGATTTTACTATAGAAAGACATTGTATCAATGCATTGTTAGGTCCTAAGATACAAGAGTTGAATCCAAAAGACTTACAAGATGGTGGCTATATTTCTGATGTTAAGATAACACAGTGCAGATTGCAGTATATGAATGAATGGCAATCTATTAAAGATTGGATTAAATGTGCAGAATATTGTTTGTCAGTATTTGAAGAAGTACCTAATAAGAAGAATCCAAAGAAAATGGACCATGTACCATTAGCAGATCCAAAATTCTTAATTGCTTATAAGAAAAAACTGCCACAAGGTATTATTGATGCTAAATGGAAGATATATGGAGAAAAGAAGCCGGATACCAGCAAGATGACTGTTGAACAGTGGCAGCAGTATCAAGATTTGCAGTATAAGCATTTTCTTCAGATGGTAATACAAGAATCTACAAAGACTAATGCATTACATGTTGAAATGATGACTGTGCATTTTAAAGAAAGAAGAATAGATTGGTTGATAGCAAAGCTTAAGGATTGCCCTAACAATACATTGATTCTTGCACAACATCGTGAATATATAAAATATGTTTATGAAAGAGTAAAAGAAGCTTACCCTGATAGAGAAGTCTTATATGTAATAGGTGGTTCTAAAGACAGAAAGATTGTGAAAGAAGTAATGAAGAATAAAAATAATGTGATACTGATCGCAGGGTATTCCATCATGAGCACGGGTATTACACTTTCTAATCTTTGCCATGGTTTCTTATTTGAATCATTCAAATCTCAAGTAATCAACATGCAATCTATTGGTAGAGGACTTGGATTGTCAGATATGAAAGATGCTTATGAACTATATGATGTTACAGATCAATTTGATCCTAAGATAGCATCTAATAAAATATATCTCCAGGGTTTAGCCCGTTGTAAACTTTATAAAGAGCAGAAATGGTCTTATAACATAGAAGAGATTCCTTTGGAAGATTGTGTACATATAGATCAAAGAATAGTCGACTTTGTATATAAGAAGAAACCAAAAATAGAAGAAAAGAAAAAGAAAGAAAAGACTGCTAATGGAAGCTTAGGATTTTTAGAACAAGATTTATTCAAATAAAATATAGTATGAAAAAATTAAGTGAATTTGTAAATGAAAAGCTATCTGATATAGAAGGTAAATGGGATCCACCAGACGGGTTGTTTACAAAGAACAATCCTAGAGAGATAGCTCAAATATTATTAGATGCTTCAGATTCAGAAGGTCAAGCAATGAAAAGACTTGTATTCTATATGAACAGAGCAGGAGAAGATTGTCCTAATAAGACAGTTTTGAATAAAGTAAAAGATATATTGAGAAGCAATACAAAATGAGGAAGACTTAAGTCTTCCTCATTCTTTTTATTTATTTTGATTTTTATGACCCACATGCCACTTATTACAATAATTACAATAGTATGGTTCCAAATCATTATTCTTTTGTCTATATAAAAATAAAATTGCATCCTCTTTAGAAGAAAACGCAATTTTACTATGTTTGTTCTTGTTATAATGTGATCTTTTTGTTTGAGATATTTTCTCTGGTAACTTAATAAACATCAAACATTCTATATTTATTTTTAATTTAAAATTTGAGTGAGATAGTCAATTGCTTCATCTCCTTCAATATTGGTAATAGAAATATCTCCATCCAAATCCATTATTTCTTCAAGATTCGTTTTAAATGACTCAACTGTTTCCGGATATCCATCAAATGAAGCAAATGGAAGAACTTCATTTTGTTCCATGGTTTCCAACTTACTAATGGCATCACTCAATTTAAAATTCATTTTATTCATAATTTTAATAATCTTTATTTTGTTTAACTTATTTCATCAAATCAATAAGGTACTTCTTAGCTTCCTTATGTGTGATTTCATTGATATCAACATCACCAACAATGTCAATAACACCTCTAAGATCATTTCTGAATGTTTCTACTGTATATTCTTTCTTAGGATCTGAATACTCATCATAAAATCCAAGCTTTTGCTTAGGATCCATACCTGCTAATCTGTTATATGCTTGAGAAAGCTTAATTGATTTTCCTTCAAGAATTTCTACTAATGTCTTCATTTATATATACAAATAAAATTTAAATAAAAATAAATATGTCCTTCCAGTCCAATTTTTGAAAATTCTCTATGAAATTCCCAAAAGTACCTGGAACAATATTCCATTCTTTCTCTACTTCTTCTGGTGTAGCATCTTCATGTCCATTATTTACCCAATCACGAACACCCGTGACAAGATCAGATAAGATAACATTATTTTCATCTGTATGTAAATATTTTACTGTGGTGAATGTAAACCCATATAATATCTGACAATCAACCATTTCAGATATTACATCTAAAGTTTCTTTTACTGTCATAGCATTATTTAGATTTATTATTTAATTCATTTAATAGATATGTTAAATACTCTTTTTTAGACTTGTATTTACTATAACAAATAGTTGACAAATAGTATGATTTATATACAGGTCTTCTATTATTTTGTTTTAATAAATTTCCTTTTAATAATTGTATAGCCTTATCATCAGCTAATGCAATATACCACCATGTTTCATTATCATTTTCTGGTTCTCTTGTTGCTAACCGATTATCAAAAGAATTGCCATTATTAATTTTAAATTCAATAGGTGAATCTACATGTTCAGTATTTCTAATAACCATAATCTTATTTGTAACAGGATCATATTCAGTTATTTTTCCTAATACATAAGAACAATATAGCTTTTTATAATTGTCACCTATACTATTACAGATAATTAAAACTTTTTTACCTATTAAATCATTTCTATATTTCATAATCAATTAAAATAATTAAATTTAAATAACTAAAATAAGTCTTATCTTTCCTTAATCTTCTGGTTCATCAAGAGTATCAGTTCCAAGAATGTACTCAGTGGAACTCAGAACTAAGGCACAATATTTCATAATGCCATAGTCATGGTGATTCTTATCTAATACATCTATTAACTGATTTAAGAAAACTTTCTGATCAGTAATGTATCTAAACAATATATCTGCTTTCAAAAGGTAATCATCTGAATTCACCTCATAATGTTTCATATATGAATTCAGATCAACGATCTTACGAATAATCTTATACATTACATTTTTGAGAGCACCATTTATCAAATTCTTTCTGTTATACTCTAACTGATTATATACCTGTTCAACACGGAAATCGATAGAAGTTGGAGCACTCAAGTTGAAATTGTTCATCATAAAAATTTTTAAATGTTCATTATTAAATTAACATATCTAATATAGAACAATCTTCTAAAATTTCAAAATATTGGCAAAAAAGTTTGGCCTAAATTGAATTTTATAGTATCAAGAATCATTTTTGTATGTTGATATTGATTTTCTTTAATATCAAACAATGAAATACAATTTGATTCTTCACCAAATAATTCTTGGATAGACTTCCAGATAGCTGTTGCATGGTCAAAAGCTAAATCATCTTTTCTTAGACCTACTAATGATACCCATTGTACTGTTGATGCATCATCTTGTGCTTTAATTACACCTTCAAAATCATCATGTACTGTACCTGCATATACAATAGAAATGCATCTCTCTCGAGGATCTCTTCCTTCTTTAGTAAGAGTACAAGTCTGAATCATGTAACTCAAGCTCAAGTTTGTCTCTTCTTTAAGTTCACGGATAGCACCAGACATAGCAGATATGTCTTCTGGATCCAAGAATCCACCAGGAAGTGCTAACTTTCCTTTGAATGGTTCATTCTTACGAGTGATAAGCAACACTTTAGGATTATTTGGATCCTTCAGATTGAAGATCACGTTATCTACTGTAACTGCGTAATGTACGTATTTATATGTATAACTCATAATTATTATTTTTTATTCGGATATAAAATAGAACAATCTTCTAAAATTTCAAATAAATATCACTTTCGAATACAAAAAAAATCACACAGGGATATTAAAATTGTTTCAACTGATAAATTATACTCTGAATATATTTTCCGCTCCCTGTGTGACCCAGGCGCTTCCCTAGTGAATCCTACTATCGTATAGTCCTTTTAGTCAATCTATATGTGCCATCTTCATATTTGATTATCCTATAAAATGTCCAGTTGCTTGACTTCATCCACCCATAAGTAGATATGTCTTTCTTTGTATCATATCCTCTCATTGGTGAGTATATCCATTCTATAGGATATCTTGCTAATGTATCAGCAATACATACACTATCTATAAAATGTCTGTCAACTATTGTATCAAGTTCATATTGCATTGTTGTATTGTCAACTTGCTTTGGAGAACTGCAAGATATGAAGAAAAATGACAATATCATAGTAATCATCAATATCCAAGTGATTACTGTAGCTTGCATTTGCGTAAGATTTCTTTTCATCTAATTTTTAACTATATACTTTATTAATAATCATGAGAATGTTAGGTTGCAATGCATCAAAAATTGATGCTCATGATAAGAAGATCACTAAGAATTTGACTAATAAAATTCCTGATGAATATAGCTTTGTAAATTATCTCACCCCTATAACAGATCAAGGTTCAACAAACATGTGTGTTACCCATGCTCTTGCATGTTTCTTGAATTGGATTACTGATATGAAGTTGAAGACTTCAAAGAAAGACAACAATATTGATTTGAAACAAATATATAATGCAAGATCAGATAAGGATCATGATAATGGTATGTCTATCAAAGAAGCATTATCATTAGCAAGAACACATGGTATCAAATCAAATGTTGGAACTATTAAGATACATGACTTTGCAATGATAGGAAGTGAACAAATATTGAAGCAAGCAATATTGTGCAATGGTCCAGTATTGATATCATTACCTGTATGTGATAGTTCGAGAAATGACTTTTGGAATGGTGCAGAGTTAGAAGGAGGCCATTGTGTTGCCGTTGTTGGATATGATAAGAATGGTTTCATTATCAGAAACAGTTGGGGTAGAAGTTATGGACGAAATGGATACTGGACACTTCCTTATAATGAATTCAATAAGATAAGAGAAATTTGGACATGCATATAAATTAATAAACAAAAGGTCAAGCTGTTGCTTGACCTTCATTAGTTTTGTTAGTAGTTGTGGTTGTGTATTTTCTTTGATTTAAGCGTGCTGTCATTTCTTCAATAAACTCTCTAGAACCTTTTATTACCATCTTACCATTACCATCATCTTCTTTATCTTTTTCTTCAAATGATTTTTGACATTCCTC
>CALESE010000070.1 GCA_937907205.1 uncultured Romboutsia sp.
CTATCTCAACATCAATAGATTCTTTTTTATTTAATATATTATTATGATTTAAATATATATTTAAAGAATCTTTTATATAATTAATAAATATTTGTTGTTCTTCTTTAGTCATAGCTGATTCAGAATACATTGACTTTTTTAAAAGATCTTCCAACTCTATAGTTTGCTCAACATATTTTCTAATACTATCTTTATCTTCTTTATGCGCATATCTAGTATGAATACCTAATTTTATATTAGAGAACTTAAATCTTTTTAAATAATTTTCTATATCAGAAATATAATCATTATCATGCATATTTATTTTGATAATCATTTTTACTCATCCTCCTCTTTTAATATATTTACTATATCACCTAAAGTATCTTTTAAACCTTGCATTGAAATTTCATAAATATTTTTATCTATTGTATGTAAATTATCAATAGTTCTATCAAATTCAATTATAATACTTTTATCATTTTCAGTTATATTTAAATTAATATTTTTAAATATACCATCATAATCTTCTGAATTTTTATTATTACGAAACCAACAAAGAGCAGTTGTAGCATACCATATATTTTTATCTATAATTAACTGTCCTGTCTCATATAATTCATCTTCTAAATCTTCCAATATTTTCATAATTCCCATTATAATCACTCCTTTATATTATCCAATAATTACCTACACATTTATAACTACAATCCCAAGTATCATATAATTTTTTATTTTTAATAACTGTTAAATGTTTTGCAATACTTATAATATATGTAAAATTTTCTTTAGCTATCTCATCTGCAAATTCTTGTAAAGTATATCTTTTATTATTTAATTTTTTAGGCATTTTTTCCTTAGTATAACCTAATTGCTTTAAGTAAGCTTGCCATGTCTTATTATCATTAGGCATCAATGCTTTTTTACATCCTAAGTTACATAGATCTTTATAAACATCTTCCCAGGATTTATTAAGAGCTAAAGATATAGATCTTATTACACAATCATTAGTTTTATTTTGTTTAGGATTATTATTATATTTTATAAACTCCATAAATATTACCTCCTCTTATTACATTAATTATACTATATATTTCAAAAAATGTAACGGGTTTTTATAATTTTTTATAAAAAAAGAAATAAAAAAAGAAGAATTCTACTTCTTCTAATAAAAATTATGTATTATGTATTAATTCATATATTGTTTTTATTACTTTAGCATCATATAATGAATTGTGTTTTTCTCCAGGTATATTAATACCATAATCCCATAAAAAATCTTCTCTACTTTTATCAAAAGCCTCTTTATTTGATATATCTAAAAATCTAGCAATATCCTGATTTATATCATAACAAGCTGGATTAATATTTTTAGGTAAATCAAAAGCAGATCCAAATAAATCAATTAATAATACAAAATCATAATGACACACATCAGATACAAATTGTATTTCTTCACCCTTAAAAAGATCTAACCATAATTTTAATTCTTCTGTTATTTCATTTTTATTACCATAAACATAAGCATTATACTCGGTTTTTCTTAATTCTTTTATTCTTTCTTCACCATATAAATTATTTATAACATTTTCTTGAATCCAATCATCACATTGTGTTTTATCGTAATCATTAAATTCAGCATAAAAAGTATCTCCATTTTCAGTTACTAATCCTATACTTATTAAAGTTGTATCTTTATGTAATCCAGTAAATTCAGTATCAAAATAAACATTCATATAAATATATTCCTTTCATTTAAAAACTTGTTAAAATTGATTTTAAGCTCAAATAAATGCATTATTTTTGCAAATCTTGTAACTTTTTAATAAAATCTTTATATTCTTTCTCAGACATAACTATATCCATATATAAATAATCTTTACCAATTAAATTATACCAAGCTCTTTTTAATCTTCTTTTTAAAACTCCAAATATTCCTAATTGTTCTTCATCAAATTTACTTGAGTGTAAAGATAAATAATATTCAGTTAAAGTATTTGGTATATCTGTATCTACATATTTAGTTACATGTAATTCAGAACCACAACCACAATTACAAGTATTTATAATCATTCTAGTTTCCATTTTATTATTTTCATCAACACTTTTTCCACTAAATATCATATATAAAACCCCTTATAATAAAAATAACTTGCTTTACTTTATTATATAGAGTGGGGATATAAACTATTCAATAAAGTAATAGCAAGTAGTTGGTCACTCTAGAGGGACTTGAACCCTCAAATTCTAGGTTGAAAACCTAGTGACTTTAACCATTTTGTCTATAGAGCGTTATTTAAATTTTATATAGCTGTTTAAGCTTTTGTGATATTTTTCTTTTAGTTTCTTCTGAATGCTTTCTACCTTTTAAGGTATTAGAAATTTTTCTTTTAGTTTCTTCTGAAGGTTTAATACCTAATCTAACCTGTTTCATTTTAGCCGAAATTTTTTGTTTTGTTTCTTCTGAATGAGTCCTATGCTTAGCCTGTTCACTTAACTTTCTCTTGGTTTCATCTAACAAATGTCTACCTTTTAATTTTTCACTTATCTTCTTTTTAGTTTCCTCAGAATGTTTATGATTAAAATGTGCTCCTTGTTTAGTGGTTTTACCTCCATCACCACCTTCGGATATATTATATAAGATAAATTTATTTTTATAATTTTTTATATATAATTTTTCAAAGTAATTAAGTTCTTGTAAAGAATTACACATCTTTAATAATTTAACACTAAAATTTTGTTTTCCATACCTTTTTATGGCATTATTTAAGGCTATACCACTACCTAAGTATTTATTCCCCAAAAATATATCACTTTTCTTTTTACCTATATATTTAACATTATTTAAAAGACAAGTAGTTTCATAAATATAACCATACACAAATATCACCTAATAATATTTTTATTAACTTTCTAACATAAATTTTTCTTTATATAAATATAGCATAGTTATTTGCTGTTTAAGGTACATCAAAAACACTTCTACGAAAAAATGAAACCTTCTCCTTTTCAGGACAATAATATATTCAACATCCATTGGGTTTATGTATTATCCCAACTGCAATAAATGAATAGGCCTTTACACTTATCACGCTATGAGTTTTTATTAAACATAGCCATAACATATATTTCAAAGAATATATATGGTAGAGAGACACACTACTACCCTACCAGATTACCAAACGTATACCACTTCTAATAAAATTCATTAATTGAAATATTAGAAATATGTTGCCTTAATATACATTATCTGATAACCCTAACTTGCAACAACATGTGTCTGACGTCCAATTTACAGTTTTTAAAGCCTCACATAGATCTACTGTATAAACTATGACTATTGACTTATAAGGAAATGACGTTAATTTCCCTTATTGGCTGGTATAGAGAGGCTCGAACTCCCGACATCTTGGTTACTTTACTACATTGTTTTCACATTGTAGTCTGGACTTTGTCTTTACCATAGATTTTATCCTTAGGTACTTCGTGTAAAGTCTCTACACATAAAATATTATCTATCATATAATCTTTGGCAAATTTAACATTTGTACTTTGATTATTTTTAGGAATTTTAAATCTTAAACTGATACTTTTAGTATTTATTTCAGAATTTTTGATAAAATAGATTTCATTATCAATCATATTATATAAAGCATAATAATCAATTTCATTATTATCATAATAACAATTTTTATGAGTATTTCCGTTAATAGTTATGCTATGAACTCTAGAAAATAAATCAAAATTAATTGTATTATTTTTTATATGATTACTAGTTTTAACTTGAATCTTATTTAGTTTATTATTAAATTCCGCTATTAGATCTGCTCTCTCATTATCACCAAAAGGTAAGTATACAGGAATATTATGTTCCACAAACCAAGATAATACTTTAGCTTCTCCAATATTACCTATTGATTTAGTATTCAATCTAAAATCCTTTCTAATAATATTTCTTGCTCGGCGTTACCATTTTACAGGTTTCACCGACTTAGCGAAGTTTTCACTTATAGATTTCTCTATAAGGCTGCTAACATTCAACAGCCAAGCGCTCTACCAACTGAGCTATATACCAATATATTAAAGCCTCTATTATTTATTTTTTAGCGAAGTCGAGAAGGCATTCGACTTTTACAATAGGATACTTTATTCGGAATTACAGTGATAAAGTACCAAATCCTGTTTCCGTTGTCTAGGTGCTATTGTCACTTAGTTGGTGGGCCATATTAGAATCGAACTAATTGTCTTATATAAAAGGTTTGTTATTCTCAACTACTTGTACTTTGTAGTATATACATTGCCTAACTTCTATTTGCTTTTACCAATAAGCTACTGACCCAAATTAAGTGCCTGACATTCCATCAAAGTTCCCGTGTACAATCTGAGCTATTGTCATTACTCCTCCAATTTCCAATAGAGTACCTACAGTGAGGAGCGGTACGAACTGGTTGCGGACGTAGGATTCGAACCTCGTCTTTGGGTTATGGGCCCAATGTGCTGCCTTTGCACCACCTCCGCTATATAAATGCTTCTAGTAAAAAACTATCTACTAGAAACAAACTTAATATTCGTTAAATAATAATGACTATTCAAAATTATATAACAAATTATAAAAATAATCTTACTTATATTAAAGTAAGTGGAGCTAGAGGTGAGATTCGA
>CALESE010000071.1 GCA_937907205.1 uncultured Romboutsia sp.
GATTTAAGCCAGATATAGTTATAGGTACTGGTGGTTATGTTAGTGGGCCTGTTTTATTTAATGCTTCAATGAGCAAAATCCCTACTGTAATACATGAACAAAACTCTTTCCCAGGAGTTACAAATAAAATATTATCTAAGATGGTTACAAGGGTTCTAACAAGCTTTGAAGACTCTCATAAAAGATTTCCAGAAGCTAGTCAAGAAAAGTTAGTATTAACAGGTAACCCAGTTAGAAAAGAAATATTAGTATCTAGAAAAAATATATCAAGAAGAAAATTAGGAATTAGTGAAGATAAAAAAATGGTGCTTTGCTATGGAGGTAGTGGAGGATCAAGAAAAATAAATGAAGCAATGAAGCTTGTAATAGAAAATATGGTTAAAGATGATGTAGCATTTATATTTGCAACAGGCAAGGAATACTTTGAAGAATTTTCAAAAGAAATATATAATTTAAGCTTAAAACCATATCAAAAAGTTGTACCATATTTAGAAGATATGGCAAACGCATTGTCTGCAAGTGATTTAGTAATAGGTAGTGCAGGAGCTATATCACTTGCTGAAATAACAGCTCTTGGAAAGCCATCTATAATAATACCAAAGGCTTATACTGCTGAAAATCATCAAGAATATAATGCAAAGAGTATAGAAAAACAAGGCGGAGGAATTGCAATATTAGAAAAAAATCTAACACCAAATAGTTTAAATGAAGCAGTATTTAAATTATTAGGAGATAAAGATGCATTACTAGATATGGCAAATGCAAGTAAAGCAATAGGTAAGCCTGAAGCTATAGATTTAATTTATAACGAAATAGTTAAAATATACAATGAAAACAATAAAGAAAAAAAATATCATAAAAAAGCTAAAACTAATACTGAAGTAAAAGATAAAGAAATTGAAAATAATGAAGAGCATTCTAAAGTATTAAGTATAAAGAAAAAGTAAAAGGTATTTAATCCTTTTACTTTTTTTACGTACAAAATGACATTTTTGAAGCGATTAACAGATGTACCCGTAGCGGGAGCAAGGATATATCGTTGGCGAAATGAGCGAAGCGAATTTTTTATTTATAATATTAAAAATTATTTATAAATGTAGGAAAATATATAGTAAAAGTTGTATTTATAAAATATAAGTAATAATATAGGGGGATACTTTATGAGAAAAAAGAAAAATACAGGTAATATAATGATAATTCTTACTTTATTGTTAATGATAACTATTGGTATGTATACTCTTTTAAATAGTGAATTATTTGAAACTAAAAATATAGAAATAGTAGGCAATACAGTTCTTAGTGATGATGAAATAATAAAAAAACTTGATATAAAAGTTGATAAAAATATTTTTATGTATAATACTAATAAGATGATAAATAAATTAAATGATAATCCTTATATTGAAGATGTAAAAATAAAAAGAAATATTCCTAGTGGATTAAAGGTTACTATAAAAGAAAAAGAGATATATGCTATTTTAAGAGATGGAAAAGATTATTGCTATATAGATAATCAAGCAAATTTTATAGAACAAATTAAAGATATTGAAAAAGATGATATTGTTAAAGTAGATGTATCATATATAATAGAAGATAATAAGGTAAAATTTAAGGATAAAGAAGAAAAAGATACTTTGATTAAGTTACTAGATGCTATAAAAGAATGTAATCTATCAAAAAAAATAAATGAAATTAATTTTGAAAAAAGTGATATTATAAATATATACACTAATGACAATATACAAATAAAGTTAAATAAAGATAACAATATAAAATATAATATTTCTAGATCAAGTGCTATAATGGCAGATTTACAAAAAAAATCTAATAATAAAGGTATAGTAGATTTAACATATCAAAACTATGCTATTTATACACCATAAAAAAGGAGGTAGTTTATTGAGAAAGAAAACTCCTTATAAAAGTTTATTTATTTGCAGTATTATATTAGGAACTTTAATGAGTTTGCAATTTAAAGTATTAAATGTAGCAAATAATGGTATGACTACATCTAAAAAGGGACAAGAATTATCAATAGAATTAAAAAGATTAAAAAAAGAAGAAGAAGAGCTTAATATTGAAATTAAATCTATAAAAGACAATATAGATAGATATAAAAAAAGTAAAGGGAATAGCGCTTTAAAAGAAGAACTTAAGGAGTATGAAACATTAGTTGGATACAATAGTGTAGAAGGTGAAGGTATAGAAATAATTATAAAAGAGAGTGAAGTTAGCCAAAGTGGATATAGTAATATGGTATACAACTATGATTTATTTTTATCTATGATAAATAAATTAAACTCAGCACAAGCAAATGCTATTAGCATAAATGGAGAAAGAATAGTTAATGAATCATATTTTACAATAAAACAAGATAAACTTTACTTAAATAATACTATGATAGAAGAGCCATTTATAATAAAAGCAATAGGTAATCCAGATACATTAGCTTCAGCGATACAAATTAAGTATGGTATAGTATGGGAAATGGAAAAATATTATAATGTAAAAGTTGACGTTCAAAAAAAGAAAGATATAAAAATAAATGGATATAATAAATTAAATAAGAACAAAAAAATATAATTGAGAATAAAGATGTATAAAAAAAATATAAAGCAAAAACTAGTTATATCGTCAGCTTTTATTGTTGGAATTATTATTTCTATATATATAAAAACATTAGATTCTTCTAAAGTATATATAACATTAGAAGAAAGAAACACCATACAAAATAATATAGAAATAACGAATAAAGAGTTAATAAAATTAAAACAATATAAAAAAGAATTAGAAAAAGAGTTAAATCAATATAAAGGTACATTAAAAGATAATAAAATTTCTATAAATGACTTAATGAAATATAAGATAAAGTATTTTAAAGATGAAATTGGATATACAGATATAAAAGGAGAAGGTATAGAAATAATTATAAAAGATAGTGAAGACGAGCTTAAAGAAGGTCAAAATCCTAATGATTTGATAGTACATGATATAGATATATTAAGAATTATAAATGATTTAAAGCTATCTGGAGCTAAAGCTATATCTATAAATGGAGAAAGAATAATATCGAATAGCCAAATAAAGTGTTCTGGGGCAACTATAACAGTTAATGAAACTACATATGGACAGCCATTTATAATAAAAGCAATAGGTGATATAAAAACTCTAATGTCATACATGAATTCTCCAGATTCTTATACAACTTTGCTAAAAGATGGATATGGAATTTATATAAATATAGAACAAAAAAGTGATATAGTAGTTAATAAGTATGAAAAATCTAAATAAAAAGTACTAAAAAACTTGAAAAGTGTATGGGTTTCAAAGTAAAATAGAGAAGGTGAATATTTATGATATGGGTACTATTTGGATTAGCACTTGGTGTAGTAGTTGGATTTTATATTCCATTTACATATCCTATTGACTATTCGATATATATGTCAGTAGCTATACTTGCAACTATGGATTCTATATTTGGAGCAATTAAAGCAGGCCTTGAAAATAAATACGATAGCTTAATATTTATATCAGGTTTTATAGGAAATGCACTTCTTGCGATAATATTGACATATATAGGAGATAGGTTAGGTCTACCGATTTATTATGTCGCGATATTAGTATTTGGTTCGAGATTATTTGACAATTTATCTCGAATAAGAAGATATATTATTGTAAATTTAAGTAATAAAAAAAGAGGAAAATAGATATTTTTATGGAATAAGTTAGTTAAATATTAACAAAGTTAAAAGATTAAATGATATAATTAATACATACATTTACTTACAATCATAAAATAAGGAGGTTCATAGATGCTAAACTTTGACGTAGAATTAGATGGTTTTGCACAAATCAAGGTAATAGGCGCAGGTGGTGGTGGAAACAACGCAGTTAATAGAATGGTTGAAGCACAACTACAAGGTGTTGAATTTATAGCGGTTAATACTGATAAGCAAGCTTTGCATACATCACAAGCAGAACATAAGATTCAAATTGGTGAAAAATTAACTAGAGGGCTTGGAGCAGGAGCAAATCCTGATGTAGGAAAAAGAGCAGCAGAAGAAAGTAAAGACGAAATAGTAAAAGTACTTCAAGGTGCTGATATGGTATTTGTAACGGCTGGTATGGGCGGAGGAACAGGAACTGGTGCAGCTCCAGTTATAGCTCAATTAGCTAAAGAAATGGGAATACTTACTGTCGGAGTTGTTACAAAGCCATTCGTATTTGAAGGTAAAGTAAGAATGAAAAATGCAGAAAGTGGTATATCAGAATTAAAATCTAAAGTAGATACATTAATAACTATTCCAAATGATAGATTATTACAAATAGTACAAAAGAATACTTCTATGTTAGATGCATTTTCTATAGCAGATGATGTTTTAAAGCAAGGTATACAATCAATATCTGACCTTATAGCAGTACCTGGGCTTATAAACTTAGACTTTGCTGATGTTACATCTATAATGAAAGAAAAAGGATTAGCTCATATGGGTATAGGTAATGCAACAGGTGAGAATAGAGCACTAGAAGCTGCTAGACAAGCAATACAATCACCACTTCTTGAAACTTCAATAAGAGGAGCAAAAGGAGTATTACTTAATATAACAGGTGGAGCAAACCTAGGTTTATTTGAAATAAATGAAGCATCTACTTTAGTTCAAGAATCATGTGATCCAGAAGCTAACATAATATTTGGAGCTTCTATAAGAGAAGACTTAGGAGAAGAAATAAGTATAACTGTAATAGCTACAGGCTTTGATGATAAACAAGATTTACATTTAGATATAAATGAAAAATCTAAATTAAATCAAAGACCAACACTAAATTCTGTAATAAGACAACCTGAAGTTGATCAAACTCAAGTTGAAGAAGTTAATGAAGTTGTTCCTCAAAAGGAAGAACCAAGAAAAGTTAGTGCAATAGAGGATGATATGGAAATACCAACATTCTTAAGAAGAAGAAGATAAAAAGAAGTCAAATGACTTCTTTTTTTGTTACTTTAAATAATAAATTAATTGCATTTCGACTATCAAAAATGACATAAATTTATATATATAAAATCTTATAATATATATAAAGGTTTAAAGGGGGAGTATGTGATGTATATTGAGTATTACATTATAGAAAACCTATTAATAAATTATATTATTATAAGTTGTACATCTATTCTTACAAAAAGGTATAACCCTAAAATAAAAAAATTACTAGGAGCCTTTGTAGGAACATTGTATTCAGTAGCATATATTTATAAAGATCTAGATATATTATTTACATTACCATTTAAGATATTAATTATGACATTTATAACATTAATATCATTTACATATAAAAATAAAAAAGATTACATAAATATATCTCTTGTTTTTTATATGGTTAATGTATTTATATCTGGTAGCACATTTTTTATAATTTATTTTACGGGTATGGACCACATGAAAATTTCTTTTTTTATAATATGTGTCTATATAAGTTGTGAATTACTTAAATATATATATAAAGATATAAAGACACTTAGACAGATAAAATATCTAAAAAAAACTATAACTATAAATTTGTTAGGTAAAAGTTGTTCATGTGAAGCTCTTTTAGATAGTGGAAACTTACTAAAAGATCCAATGAGTAATAATGATGTAATTATAATTAAATCCAATATACTAAAAGAGATAATACCAGAGTACCTAATTAATTGTAGTTATGAAGATATAGATATAATAAAAGCCGAAGAAATAATAAATTTACTAGACTATGATATTTCAAAAAAAGTTAGAATAATACCGTACAAGCATGCAGGAAGTGATAAAAGTAACATCATATTAGGTATAAAAGCTGATTACATAGAAATTGATAAAGTAAGAATTGGAAATATTGTATTAGGTATATCTAATTTCAATGATGATAATTATGGTGCAATATTAAATCCGAGTATATTAGTATAAGCTTAAATACATAAATTTAGGGGGATAAAGCTATGAGATTATTAATATCGAAGATGAAAAACAAAATTATATTTATATTAATTAAATTAGGTATAATAAAGCCAGAAGGAATTTATTATATGGGTGGAGTAAACGTGTTGCCACCACCACTTAATGCTGAAGAAGAAAATGAATTATTACAAAAACTTGAGAATGATGAAAGTGTAAAGAGTATCTTGATAGAACGAAATTTAAGACTAGTAGTATACATATCTAGAAAATTTGAAAATACTGGTATAGATGTAGAAGATTTAATATCTATAGGTACAATAGGATTAATAAAAGCAGTCAATACTTTTAAATTAAATAAAAATATAAAACTTGCTACATATGCATCTAGATGTATAGAAAATGAAATACTTATGTACCTAAGAAAGAATAATAAGAAAAAAACAGAAGTATCATTTGATGAACCACTAAATGTAGATTTAGATGGAAATGAACTATTATTATCAGATGTATTAGGAACTGAAAATGACGAGATATACAAAATAATAGAAGAAGAAATTGACAAAAATTTATTAGTTATGGCACTTGATAGATTATCAGCTAGAGAAAAGCAAATAATGGAATTGAGATTTGGTTTAACTAACAAAGGTATAGAGAGAACTCAAAAAGAAGTAGCTAATATGCTTGGAATATCTCAATCATATATTTCAAGATTAGAAAAAAAAATAATTTCAAGATTAAAGAAAGAAATGAAAAAATTTGTTTAGTTAAATAATTATCTCTTAAAAGTATAAAAATATTGTATGTGTAAATAATTTCATATAGATAAAACTTTTAAGAGAGGACTGAACTATATGCAAATGAATAAAGTTGAAATCTGTGGAGTAAATACATCTGAACTTCCAGTTCTGAAAAATAACCAAATGATGGAACTTCTTGTAAAGATAAAGTCAGGGGATGAAGACGCAAGACAACAATTTGTAAGGGGAAATTTAAGACTTGTACTAAGTGTTATTCAGAAATTTAACAATAGAGGTGAAAATATAGACGATTTGTTTCAAATTGGATGTATAGGACTTATAAAAGCAATAGACAATTTTGATTTAAGTCAAAATGTTAGATTTTCAACTTACGCAGTGCCTATGATTATAGGTGAGATAAGAAGGTATTTAAGAGATAATAATCCTATAAGAGTAAGTAGATCATTAAAAGATATAGCGTATAAAGCTTTACAAGTAAGAGAAAATCTTATAAGATCAAATGCTAAAGAACCTACAGTATCTGAAATTGCAAAGGAGCTAGAGCTTCCAGTAGAAGATGTTGTTATGGCTTTAGATGCAATACAAGATCCAATATCTTTATTTGATCCTGTATACCAAGATAACGGAGATGCAATATTTGTAATGGATCAAGTTCAAGATAAAAAAGATACTGATGAAAACTGGCTTCAAGAAATAGCAT
Source organism: uncultured Romboutsia sp. (assembly GCA_937907205.1). Lineage (GTDB taxonomy): Bacteria > Bacillota > Clostridia > Peptostreptococcales > Peptostreptococcaceae > Faecalimicrobium. Next base: position 7,386 of record CALESE010000071.1, read on the forward strand.
TAAAAGAAGCTATAAAAAAACTAAATAGTAGAGAAAAATTAGTATTAGATTTAAGGTTTTATAAAGGCAGAACTCAAATAGAAGTTGCAGAAGAAATTGGAATATCTCAAGCTCAAGTATCTAGAATAGAAAAAAATGCTTTAAAAAATATGAAAAAATATATATAACAAAAAAGTTGGTATTATATAATACCGACTTTTTTGTTATATGTTCAAATAAAATAAAAAAAGAATTTAATTTGGTAATTTTTTTTTGGACGAGTGCATATTTATCTTTATAGATATATATAAGGGGGGCTTATAATATGATTAGAATATCTGATATAATGGAAAAAGAGATTATAAATGTTAAAAATGGAAAACGAATGGGATTTATAACAGATATAGATATGGATATTAATGAAGGAAAAATAATGTCATTTAAAATAACAGGAGATGGAGGCAGAGGTATATTTTCAAGAGGGTATGAAGATGAATCCATCTTTTGGAGTGATATACTAAAGATAGGATGTGACACTATAATAGTAAATATAGGGTCAGAACTTAATTTAGATGAATTTAATATATAGAAAAAACTAAGGAGGAGAATATATGCAATGCCCATATTGTAACTACAAAGAATCTAAAGTTATAGATTCTAGACATACAGATAGTAAATCAATTAGGAGAAGGAGAGAATGTGAGTCTTGCAAAAAAAGATTTACAACATATGAAAAGATTGAGACAACAACAGTAATGGTTATAAAAAAAAATGATACTAGAGAATATTTTGATGGTGAAAAAATAAAGTATGGGATCTTAAAAGCTTGTGAAAAAAGACCTGTATCTTTAGAACAGATTGAGAGTATAGTATCATTTATTGAAAATAAAATAAATAAACACTACATATCAGAAATAGAAACAAAGCAAATTGGAGAAATAGTAATGGATAAATTAAAGGATTTAGATGAAGTAGCCTATGTTAGATTTGCATCAGTATATAGACAATTTAAAGATATAAATACTTTTGTAACAGAACTTAAAAATATACTTATAGAAAAAGGTGACAAAAATGAGTAACTATATAGATGTAAAATCAGTTAAAGAAAATATAGATTTTATAAATTTAGCTATAACTTTAAAAAGTGTAGACTCTAAAAATAAAGGTGATATGAAGAAAGTATGTAAAGAAGCTGGTTTTAATTTCAATAATTTAACTAGTAATATACAGATACATTCAGATATAGTTAATGAAGTAAATGAAAATAACATATGTAAAAGAATAGAAGGTGATGCATTAATAACAAACTTGAAGAATGTACCACTTTTAATATTTACAGCTGATTGTGTTCCAATAGCAATTATTGATAAAAAGAATAAATCTATTGGACTTATACATGCAGGTTGGAGAGGAACTTATGATAAGATTTCTAAAAAAACTTTAGAGACTATGAGAGAAAAATATGACACAAACCCTGAAGATGTAGTATGCATTATAGGGCCATCTATTGGACCTTGTTGTTATGAAGTATCTAAAGATTTGGTTGAAAAATTTAACACAAATCTTACAAACAGTGATGAAAATTTTTATATAATAAAGGAAGATAAGTATTATTTAGATTTATGGGCAATAAATGAGTACATATTAAAAGAATCAGGAATAAATAAAGATAACATAATTAACTTAAATTTATGTACGAGTTGTAATTGTGACAAATTCCATTCTTATAGAAAACATAATAAAACTCCTGAGCGAATAGGAATGATACTTGAGATTAAATAGATAGGAGATAACCAATGATGAAATCTAAAATTCTTGTAATAGATGATGAAATACATATAGTTGAACTTCTAAAATTTAACTTAGAAACTAATAATTATGAAGTAGACTATGCATACGATGGTATAGATGGGTATATAAAAGCCAAGGAAACAAAGCCAGACTTAATTTTATTAGACTGGATGTTACCTAATATAAGTGGAATTGACATACTTACAAAAATTAGAAGCGATAAAAATCTAAAACATATACCAGTTATAATGCTTACTGCTAAAAATATGGAGTCTGATAAAGTTAAAGGATTAGAAATAGGTGCTGATGATTATATAACAAAGCCATTTAGCATTAAAGAGCTATTAGCAAGAATTAGCTCAGTTCTTAGAAGATATAATATTAGTGGACAAAATGAAGAAATTATATTATCTATTGGCAATTTAAAGCTAGATCTTCAAAAGCATGAAGTTTATAAAGGTAGTGAAAAAATAGAGTTAACTTTAAAAGAATTTGAATTATTAAAGTTACTTATTGAAAATAAGGGAAAGGTTCTTTCAAGAAATTACCTTTTAGATAAAATTTGGGGATATGAATATTATGGAGAGACCAGAACTGTAGATGTACATATAAGATATCTTAGAAAAAAGATAGAAGGTAATACATCATCTGAAAAATATATTCAGACAATTCGTGGAGTAGGTTATAAAATTGATTAATTTTAGGAGATTTATTTTATGGAGCAATTAACAACAATAATCTTTTTTATAGCATTAGTATCTATAACCATAGCTATAATTTCAATCAGATATACAGTAAAAATTAGAAGTTATTTAGAAGAATTTATATACATATCAAAAAAAATAAGTAACAAGGAATTTAACTCAAGACTAAACATTTCAGCAAAAGGTGAATTAGGACAACTTGCAAAGAATTTTAATGAAATGATAGATATAATGGACAGCACAATAGCAGAAGTAGAGTATAGTCACCTTCAAATGAAGTCAATATTAAAAAGTATTTCACATGGTATTTTAGCCATAGATGCTGATGGAAATATAATGCTAATAAATGAAGAAGCAAAAAGAATTTTAAAATGTAATGTAAGTCAAACAATAGAAGATAAAAATATAAATTTAGTAATAAAAGAAAAAGATTTATTGAAAGAAATAGTATTATTTAAAGGGTCTAATCACAGTAAAAGAGTGCAACTTACAACTAGCGAAGATATTGTATATAAAATCAATTTAGATCCAATATATCTACAAGATTTTGATAATATAATAATAGGGTCTATTATAAATATAGAAGATATTACTCAAAAAGTTAAATTAGAGAATATGAGAAGTGACTTTGTAGCTAATGTAAGTCATGAACTTAAAACACCACTTACATCTATTAGTGGGTTTGTAGAAACACTAAAATTAAATGAAAATATAGATATAGATACTAGAAATAGATTTTTAGGAATAATAGAGAACGAATCGGACAGACTAAAACGTCTAATTGATGATATATTATTATTATCATTTATAGAAAATAATGATAAGATGTCTCTTGATAAAGTATCAATATATGAAGTATTTAAAGAAGTATATGAAATGACAAGTTATATGGCAAAGTCTAAAAACATAAGTTTAGACTATGAATTTAATAATAAAGAAATTATAATATTGTCTAATAGAGATTATATAAAACAAGTATTTTTGAACTTGGTTGATAATGCTATTAAATATACTCCAGAGAATAGAAGTATAAAAGTAGAAGTAAAAAAAGAAAAGGATATTATAACTATAAAAGTTATAGATGAAGGTTTAGGTATACCAAAAGAAGATATTGATCGTATATTTGAAAGGTTTTATAGAGTTGATAAAGCGAGAAGTAGAGATATTGGTGGAACTGGATTAGGATTAGCTATAACAAAGCATATAGTTAAATCTTTAGATGGTAGTATAACTGTAAATAGTGAATTAAATAAAGGTAGTGAATTTATCGTTACTATACCTCAAAAAATTTCCTTATAAAATAAGGAAATTTTTTTTTTTTTTTGTACAAACTAACTATGTAATAAATTTTATAAAAATCTTCAAAAGGAGTCGAAATAATGAAAGAAAGTTTATTAAATGACGAGCTTTTTAGACATGCATTTATAGTTTCATTGATTATAGGAGTAATGTGCAGAGGACTAGTTTTAAGAATAACTGATAAACAATATCCAACTAGGCCACAAGATTATTTAGAGCAAATAATAATATCTGGACTTTCAGCATCATTAGGGGCTATAGCTTTACCAGCGCTTATAGATAAAGAATTTTCAGCATTAACATTTTTTGCAGTTGCAATACAACAATTTCAAGGACTATCTCAACAAGAAAGAATTACAATAGAAAATATTGATAATATGGAAATTGTACCTAAAGGGACATCATATTTAGAAGAAATAGCATCCACATATGAGGCAAGAAGTTATATAAGTTTATTTTCATCATTAGTAGCATCTGTAATATATATAGTACTTGCAAGGAGATATAACTTAGGTATATTTCCATGTTCAATTTTAGCACTAATAGGTGGTATTATAGTTGCTATGATATTTAGAAGATTTTTAAGACGAGATAGTATAGGTGATGTTGCTGATGTAAAGGTAGCTAATATAAATTTTGAAGGCCCATTATTAACCGTAAATGGAGTAGTAATAACCAATATAGGTTTAGAAGAAACTAGAAAAAGATATACAGAAAAAGGATTAGCTATAGAAATAATTCCAAAGAGCATTGGAGACTTTGGGATTATAAATGATGAAGGCCAAAGACAGACAATACTACATAATGTATTTATTCATATGGGCATAGACAAAGATGTAGATGAAAAAGATATAGTAGCTATATCAAGAACAGATTTAAATAACATGAGCGTTGTATTTCCTTATATTCCTATAATAAAAGATGTAGATACATTAATAAATGTTGTAAAGAGTACACCAATTTTAGGAACTTCAAAGGCAAAGCAAAGTGCTTACAAAATAAAAATGCAATAGATGAAAGGAGTAATTATATGGATAAAGCTTTTTTTATAGCTGTTGTTATAGGAATTTTATCAAGGATTATAATGATAAACTTAGATCAAAGGCAATACCCAACCCAACCGAATATATTGTTATCGCAACTTGTTTTAGCATTTGTAGCATCTTCTTTAGGAGCTCTTTTAATTCCTGCTTTGATAGAAAGATCATATACTTCTATAACATTTTTATCTTTAGCAGCAGAACAATTTAGACAAGTAAGAGAGAATAGAAGAAATACACTACAAAACTTAGAAGATCAACAATTAGTAAAAAGAGGAAATGCATTTATAGAAGAAATAGCAAGAACATATGAAGTTAGAAATTATATGTGTATAATTACTTCATTTTTTACAATAGGTTTATACTATATACTTTTGACTGAAATTAATATAGGGAATAATATAGCTTTAATAATAAGTTCAATAAGTGGATTAGTATTAGCATTAATATTAAGAAAATTATTAAGTAGAGGGAAAATTTCAGATATAGCAGATGTTGTAGAGGTAGAAATTAGTTTTGTAAATGAGTCTATAATGCAAATTGGAGAGCTAAAAGGAATAACTAATATAGGGCTTGAAAGTGATAGAAAAAGGTTTTTAGAAAAAGGAATAGGAATTGAAATAATACCAAAAGATAATAGTTATAAAAATGCAGGAATATTATATGATCCAGGTCAAAGGCAAGCAATAGCTTATAACCTATACTCAAGATTAGGCATATTAAGAGAAAGTAATGAACCAGCATTTGTACCATTGCCAAGAAGAAATCCAAATAAGGAAAGTTTAGTACTTGCATTTATACCTATTGAGAAAGATGTACAAAAGGTAATAGAAGCAGTAAAATCATCACCGATAGTATCAAGTGCTAAAGGTAAATATATAAGTTTAAATAATTATAAAATAAATAAGAAAGGAAGTGTATAAAATGGGAATGGATGTAGGATTAAATGAATATACACTAGCTATAATAACAACAAATAAAGAAATGAAAAGTGGGGGTAGTGCACCAGTATTTTATGCTAATGATAATAAAGATTTACAAAATAAAGCAATGCTAATGGCAAAATCTGTAGGTGGTATGGTTCACGATATGACAAATGGAACACTAATAGTAGTTAAACATTAATTAAAAGGTACCTTAAGGTACCTTTTAAATTGTAGCGAATATTGACTGTATTTACAAAATTATGATATTATAAAATGATATCTTAATAAATGAAAAGTGGTGATATATTATGGAAGTAAACGTAAAAAATATGAATAATGTAATTAGTAAGGTATATCAAAACAGTATAGCACAAGAATTAGGTATAGAAGTTGGAGACTTACTTATATCAGTTAATGAACAACCAATACAAGACATAATAGAGTATAGATTTTTATTAAGTGATGAATACTTAGAAGTAGAAATACAAAAGCTTGATGGTGAAATATATATATATGAAATTGAAAAGGATTATGATGAAGACTTAGGAATTGAGTTTACTAATCCAATAATAGATAAAGCTAAAAGTTGTAGAAATAAATGTGTATTTTGTTTTATAGATCAATTACCAAAAGGAATGAGAGAGACACTTTATTTTAAAGATGATGATTCAAGACTATCATTCTTACAAGGTAACTTTGTAACTCTTACTAATATGAGTGAAGAAGATATAAACAATATAATAAAATACAGAATAAGTCCAATAAACATATCAGTTCACACAACCAATCCAGAACTTAGAAAAAAGATGATAAAAAATAAGTTTGCAGGTAAGTTATACGATATAATGAAAAGACTAGCTGATGCAAAGATTCAAATGAATTGTCAGATAGTTTTATGTCCTGGATATAATGATAAAGAAGAATTAGAAAGAACTGTATCAGATTTAACAAAGCTATACCCATATGTAAATAGTGCAGCGGCAGTTCCAGTTGGAATAACAAAGCATAGAGATAATTTACCAACATTAGAAATATTTAATGAAAAAACTGCTGGAGAAGCAATTGATCAAGTAAAAAAACTTCAAGATAAATATCTTAAAGAATTAGGAACAAGGTTTATATTCTTATCTGATGAATTTTATGTTATGGCTAATAGAAAACTATTAGATTATGATGAATATGAAGGATTTATACAATTTGAAAATGGTGTTGGTATGATAAGTAGACTTGAAAGAGAAATACAAGATCATTTAAAAACATTGACACATGAGAAAATAGATAGAAAGAAAAAGGTATCTATAGCTACAGGACATTCAGCATATGACTTTATATGTAATATGGCAAATGCTATTATGGATAAGTGTCCTAATATGGAAATTAATGTTTATAAAATCGTAAATAATTTCTTTGGAGAGACAATAACTGTTTCAGGATTAATAACTGCAACAGATATAATAGATCAATTAAAAGACAAAGATCTAGGAGAGACTTTATATATACCAAGAAGTATGTTAAAAGCAGATGAAGAAATATTCTTAGATAATATAACATTGGAAGAATTAATACAAACTATGAATATTGAAGTTGTTCCTTGTTTAAATAAAGGAAATGATTTTGTAGATAAGATATTAAAATAAGGAAGGAGAATATTATGAGCGATAATAGACCAGTAGTAGCAGTCGTTGGAAGACCAAATGTAGGAAAGTCAACGCTGTTTAACAAATTAGCGGGAAAGAGAATATCCATAGTTGAAGATACACCAGGGGTAACTAGAGACAGAATATTTACAGAGGTAGAATGGTTAAATCACTACTTTACGTTAATAGATACAGGAGGTATAGAACCAGATAATGGAGATATAATACTATCTCATATGAGAAATCAAGCGATGCTTGCTATGGATATGGCTCATATAATACTTTTTGTTGTTGATGGAAAAACAGGATTAACGGCAGCAGATAGAGAAGTTGCACAAATACTTAGAAAGACTAAAAAGCCTGTACTATTAGTCGTAAATAAAATAGATAGTCAAAGTCAATTTGATAATGTATATGATTTTTATGAATTAGGGCTTGGAATGCCATTTGCAATATCAAGTGCTAATAGTATGGGACTGGGAGATTTACTTGATGAAGTAGTTCAAAATTTCCCAGAAGGATTAAACACAGAATATGACGAAGATATAATAAGAGTTGCTATAACAGGTAAACCTAATGCAGGAAAAAGCTCAATACTTAATAATATATTAGGTGAAGAAAGGGTTATAGTAAGTCCAATTGCAGGTACTACTAGAGATGCAGTAGATACTTATGTAGAAAAAAATGGTCAAAAATTTCTTCTTATAGATACAGCGGGAATAAGAAGAAAAAGTAAAATCTACGAAACTGTAGAAAAATATAGTGTAATAAGATCTATGGCAGCAGTAGATAGAGCAGATGTTGTATTAATAGTAATTGATGCTAAAGAAGGTATAACTGAACAAGATACAAAAGTTGCTGGTATAGCTCATGATGAAGGTAAAGCATGTGTATTTGTTATTAACAAATGGGATTTATTAGAAAAGGATAATCATACTTTAAATAACTATGCTAAAGAAATAAAAGAAAAATTCCCATTCATGATGTATGCACCATCAATATTTGTTTCAGCAAAGACTAATCAAAGAATGAGCAAAATATTAGAAACAGTAGAATATGTAGCAAATGAACATTCTAAGAGAGTTTCAACTTCAGCATTAAATGAAGTAATAGGTGAAGCTGTTATGCTAAATCAACCACCTTCAGATAAAGGTAAGAGATTAAAGATTTACTATGGCTCTCAAACTGGAGTTAAACCACCTAAATTTACATTATTTATAAATGATAAAGAGTTAACTCATTTCTCATATCAAAGATATCTTGAAAATAAGATAAGAGAAAACTTTGGATTTGAAGGTACTCCTTTACAATTTGAATATAGAGAGAAGAATAAAAAGTAATTGCCTAGGGGGATAAAATGATTAACTATATAATAATTTTAATTATTGCATATCTTTTAGGAAATATATCAACTTCATACATAATAGCTAAAAGATTAGCTGGAGTTGATATAAGAACTCAAGGTTCTGGTAATGCAGGTTCAACAAACGTACTTAGAACACTTGGTAAAAAAGCAGGAGCAATGACATTTATAGGAGATTTATTAAAAGGAATTATAGCTGTATTTATAGGGTATGCTATATCAAAATTTGCAAATATAGATACAGTTATATCTGGATATGTAGCTGTATTTGGAGTTGTATGTGGACATAACTGGCCAGCATTTTTAGGATTTAGAGGTGGCAAGGGAGTTGCTACATCTCTAGGAGCTATGATAGCTGTAAATCCTATTATTGCACTTTCTTGTTTTGGATTATTTTTAATAATAGTTGCAATTACTAAGTATGTTTCATTAGGTTCTGTAGTTGGAATAGCTGCATCACCAGTTATAATGATGTTTTTAAATAATAAAAATGGTGTAATTATAACTTTATTTTTAACTATTTCAGTTATATATACGCATAGAGAGAATATAAAAAGATTAATAAATGGAACGGAAAGAAAAATAGGTCAAAAGAAAGAATAATTTTATTATCGTTAGGCGGTGTTTAATATGGAAAAAGTATGTGTTCTAGGAGCAGGAAGTTGGGGTAGTGCATTAGCTTTAGTTCTTGCTAAAAAAGGATACGAAGTTATAATGTGGACATTAAGTAAAGAACAATCTGATAAAATAAATAAAACTAAGGAAAATATAGATTATTTACCAGGTATATTGTTGCCAAATAATATAAGTGTAACTACTAATATTGAAGAAGCTGTAAAAGATAGTAAGATTATTGTTTTAGCAGTTCCATCACAGGCTATTAGAAGTATATCATCTCAAATAAAGTCATTTATAAAAGATGAACAAATACTTGTTGATGTAGCTAAAGGTCTTGAAAAAGGAAGTGGACTTAGGTTATCAGAAGTTTGTAAACAAGAGCTTCCAAATAACCCATATGTAGCTCTTTCTGGTCCATCTCATGCAGAAGAAGTTGCAAAAGATATACCTACAACAGTAGTAGTGGCTTCAAAAGATTTAAAAGTTGCTCAAATTGTTCAAGATATTTTTATGAGCCCTAAGTTTAGAGTTTATACAAATCCAGATATAGTAGGAGTTGAACTTGGTGGAGCTCTTAAAAATATAATAGCTTTTGGAGCTGGAATATGCGATGGATTAGGTTTAGGAGATAATTCAAAAGCGGCTTTAATGACAAGAGGAATAAGAGAGATAAGTAGGCTAGGAGAGGCTATGGGTGCTAATGTTTCTACGTTTACAGGACTTTCTGGTATAGGTGATTTAATAGTTACTTGTACAAGTATGCATAGTAGAAATAGAAGAGCTGGAATACTAATAGGTCAAGGTAAAAGTTTAGATGAAACTTTAAAAGAGATAAAAATGGTAGTTGAAGGTATAACTGCAACAGAAGTAGCTTATGAAGTTGCTAAAAAACTTAATGTAGATATGCCAATAACTAATGCAATATATTCTGTATTATATAAAGGTCTAAATGCTAATGAAGTTGTAATTGAATTAATGACGAGAAATAAAACTCATGAAATGGAAGAAATAGTAAATGAAAAGCTAGGATTTTAATCCTAGCTTTTTTACGTACAAGGAAATTATATTATGAAAAATATTGTGGATAACCTATGAAT
>CALESE010000072.1 GCA_937907205.1 uncultured Romboutsia sp.
AAAAAGAAAATTTTGATTTGAAACAAGATAACAAGATTTATAAAGATAGAGAAAAGAAGATTTTTTCTATTAAAGAACGAAATACTAATCTTGAATCTAAAAATCTAAATAAAGAAAATGAACTTGCTAAGTTAGAGTTAAATCTAAGACATAAAGAATATAAATTAAATTTAAATGAACTTAACTTAAATGAGCAAATGGAATCTTTTTATAAGTTAAAAGATGAATATAATAAAAAAATTGAAAAGCAAAAAGAAGTTTTTGAAAATGAATTTAAAAACTTAGAATATAAATATTTCTTAAAACTTGAAAAATTATTAAATAAAATAAAAGAGCTTAATGCAAATAATGACATAACTAATAATATATTTAAAGAATTTATTTCAGAAAAAAATCTTACTAAAGATTTTCAGAATTTTGAAAGAAATAAATTCTTTAATATTCAAAAGTCTATTAATAATGATCTAGAATTATAATAATTTAATGTATAGGATAGAAAAGAATAAATTTTGATAAAAAAAGCATAAATGCTCCAAATTTTTACAAAATACGACAATTAAAATATATATAATATTAGTTGTATTTATAATAAAAATGAAATAGGAGGATATATTATTATGCTTTTAAAAAAAAGAATATGTAAAAGTATAGCTTTAGCTTTAGTTGGCGTTACTGTTACAACACCAATGTTAAAAACTGTATCAGCAATGGAGAATGTTATAATTGATAAAGAAGTACAAAGTTTAAATGAGTTAGAAGAAATAGATTTTAATGAAATTAGACAAAAGTTTGAAAATATGTCTGGAACAGCAAGAAGTAGTATTATTGAGATAAATGAAGTAAATTATAAGGCAATAATAAATATAAATACAGGAGATATAATACATACTTATTATAATGAAGATGGAAGTATAAATGAAACATATAATGTTAATTTTTATAAAAATTTAGAAAGATTTGAAAAGCAAATAGAACAAATAGATAATAACCAATCACGTTTAAGTGGACCTGTAATATATAAGAATAAAACAAGTTGGTCTCCAGATATGTTACAACTTCAAGTTAAAAAAGTAAAAAAAGATGGAAAAACAGTTCATCAATGTGATCTGTGGAATAGTAGTAATAAATATAAGCAAAAATTCAGAACAAAATATACAAGTAGTCCATCAATAATGGAGTTTGATAAAGCTATAAATGATACATCTAATAAATGGAACTTGTTAGCAAGTTTAGCAGGAACTTCTGCAGCAGTTGCATTGGTTTCATTTTTTGGACCAACGGCAAGTGTTACAGTTAAAGTTTTAAAAGAAGCTTTAAAAAAGCTAGGGTTACCAGGTTTAATTGTTAGTGTAGATTCACTAGTTAAAAGATGGAATGCATATTCTAATGCGGTAAAAGATGGAAATAATAAATATAATGCAGCGTAGGAAAATTTGAAGAGGTAATTTATGTTTGATGATATATATATAATTTTGATAGCTTTACTTGGAGGATGTTGGTATATAGAAAGAGGTTTATCCAATCTAGGTAAAAATATAAAAGAAGGATTGATTTTTTTAGGAAAAGAAATTAGAAAAAAAGAAAATTTATTAGATTTAGATGATAAAGATAATTAATATACTTTCTTCTGAATTAAAAAAGTAACTAATCCTAAAAATGTATTTTGGGATTAGTTATCTTAAATCTAGTCTTTTTCAATTCATTTTATTTAGAAAAAATACAAGAGATATGAAAAAAATGTTGTTATAATTTTACATAGAAGTTAGAATATATATATAACTTTAAAAATAAAAAAGTCCTCAACTGGAAATTGAGAACTTTTTCGTATATTAACTTCGGCTTTATAATTTGTTTTCCCTCAAATTATAATAGCAACTGGTATTAACGGTACCTAGAAGTTAAGGAATAATCCACTCAAATGATAACTGGAAATTATCTTTTGAGAGTTGACCCAACCGAAGCAATTTATAAACTTAGTATAAATTGATAAATCGGATAAGTCAACAAGAAATTAGACCTTAACATGCTCTAGGGAAACTCCCTAGGGCATTTTTTAATTAAATATATCAATTAAAAGAGTTGGACTAGGCTAGATGTCCATCGTGGATTGACTATAACCTCGATAATTATAGTTAGCTCATAGACCATAGCTAAAGAGCTTGATGCAATGGAAGTATTTATTATATGCTTGATAATTATAATTAGCCGATTATTGATATATTGTTTTAGTAGTTATTGGCTAAAAAACAATAACAGTTGAATATAACTAATATATTCAAACAAGGTTGTATATCACCTTGTATAATAAATGATATATAGTGAGAGGGTAAACCAAGCCGTTAAACACTTAAAATTACGTCAGGTGAGTTCAGCCAATGCAGAAAGTGAGCCTCCGTACAGACAAGCCTAGTCCCTTTATTTAGGCAGTACGGGTTCGAGAGTGACGACTACTTAAAGGTCGGGTGTGGGAGTTCTAGGATACTAATGTATCGGGAACTATAAGCAGATAACAGCACTAGGATAGAACCATAGTGTAGAAAGCTTATAGGTGTTTACACGTAATATAAAGGGTGCGAGATGATAAGGCGACCGTTGTATACGGTTCATACTTTTGATTGTAATTATTTCCTTATGCCTAGTTCTATCTTTTTTTAGATTTTTCTAGTTGCATAAGGGAATAATTGCGTCCAATTTCAGCTCCCGAAGTTCCGGTTCATACTTATGAGAATTTTAATCAAGGGTGAATTTGATTTAGCGTAGCGATAATCAAAGAGGGAACAGAGTTCCCTTATATATAGGGGTGAATTGCTGAAAGCAAGAGGGGGTAAGCCGGAGGCTACCCCCTTAATCCCGTAGGGCGAGTGAACTCTTAAAAAGAGTATAACGAGCTATACTCTTTTTTATACTTTAATATATAATTAGAGTATTAGGCGTAGCCTTTTTGAAAGGAGTTTATTTTTATGGAATTTGCTTGGAATACTCAAAAGAATAAATTGAGTGATGTTAAAGGAAAAGAAAAAGAACAAGAGAGAGAAGGTAAAATTAGAAACAAAGATATTGATTTAGATAAAACTAAATTTAATTTTGATTTTGTAAATGATAATTTAAACTTATATCAAAGAGTAAAAAAGAGAGTTGATGATGTTAGGGATGTTTCACGTATTCAGAGAAATTCTGTTGTTATGTATTCTAATGTTATTACTATAAATAAAGATACTCATAAAGTTTGGGGTGATTCCAAATCTAAAGAATACTTTAAAGAAGTATATCAATATTTTTGTAATGAGTTTGGTAAGGAGAATGTTGTTTCTGCTAAGGTACATTTAGATGAAACAACTCCTCATATGCACCTACATTTTGTTCCTATTAGCAAAGAAGGTAAGTTACAGGCTAGAAAGGTCATGACACCTTCTAGGATTAATAGTATACATACTAATGCTCCGAAATATTTACAGTCTAAAGGATTTGATGTTGTTAGGGGTAAAGGGATTACTCATAAGGATAATATTAAAGATATACATGAATATAAATTAGAAAAATTAATTGATGAAGTTACTTTTTTAGAAAATAAGAAGATTGACCTTACTAAGAATATTGAAGATATTGAAGATGTTCCTAAGTTTAAAAATATTAATGTAAAGGAAAAAAAGGGGCTTTTAAGAAGTTCTAAAGTTGAAATTGATATAAATGATTATGAATATATACAAAGCACCTTAAAATGCCTTAGAGAGCGTATTATTATGTTAGAAAAAGAAAATTTTGATTTGAAACAAGATAACAAGATTTATAAAGATAGAGAAAATAAGATTTTCTCCATTAAAGAAAGATATCTTAAACTTGAAGATGCTAATTTAAAGAAATCAAGTGAATTATTTAATTTACAATTAGAATTAAAACCTAGAGAGGATAAAGTTAAATTTGATGAAATTGAATTAAAAAAAGAAAGAGATTATCTTATTAAATCAAGGAATGAATTAGAAAAAGATAAAAAGCAATATAAATATCTAATTGAGCAAGAAATAAAAGATAAATATATCCAAAAGATTGAAGATAAAGAAAAAGAAATTAATAAAATAAAAGATGAATATTCTGGACAATTAAAGAAGAGTTTTGATTTATTTTTTAAAAATGAATTTAGAAAAGATAATATCAATTTTTTAAAATTATTATCAAAACAAAGTTCAAATATTATTAATGAATATTCTAAAGTTTATGGAGATAGATTACTAAATAGTATTATTAAAAATACAGGCAAAGATTTTGATTATAGAAATTCATATATTAGTATTGATTTTGATGTAAAGAGTTTAGATGAAAAATTTAAACAAGGAAATTTATTTAAATTTAATGATGCAATCACATGTTTAAGTGATATAAACATAATAGACCAAGATAAAAAATCTATTATGAGATATAAATTATATAATCATAAAAAAGAATTAATTCATATTGATGAAGTACCCTTAATAGATGTATCTAAGGATTTATTAGGTACTATCATAAGCCAGATGAAAGAATCTAATAACTTTTTAGTTAAAGATAATTTAATTAATAATAAACACCTTATTTCTAAAATTGACAATGGAATAGAATTATAATAACTTTTTATAAAATAAAATACGTTTGAATTTATTGCACTAATGTTAATAATAACCAAATCAATAAAAGTAAAGATATAGTTATATTTTTATAAGAAGATATAACTATAAAATACATAGTAAATACAGTTAATATAAGAATAAAAAATAAGGCTTAATTAAGCCTTATTTTTTGTTGTAACCTAAATTAAAATTTACAGTAATGTTTGAAAATTTGTTATTTTTTTACATTAAATTGCCGAAAAGCCCCCTTCTTTAGATGTGGGGATGAAAGGCAAGGTTTTAATTATTTTAATAAAATATGTTATATATATCATTGTAAAATAACATAACTTTGCCTATAATAATACTTAGGAGGTGTTATTTCATATGTATAAATCTAACAATAATATAATTTATGATTGTAAATATCACATAATTTGGTGTCCAAAATATAGAAAACCTGTATTAAAAGGTGATGTTGAAAAAATGTTAAAAGAAATATTGCCTTTTAAAGCAGAAACCTTGGGAGCAGAGATAATAGAAATGGAAACTGATTTAGACCATGTTCATTTATTAATATCTTGTGACCCTCAATACGGTATTCATAAAGTTGTAAAAGGTTTAAAAGGGTTTAGTTCAAGAGTATTAAGAGAGAACTTTCCACATCTAAAATCAACTATGCCATCTATGTGGACTAATAGTTATTTCTGTGCTACTGTAGGCTCAGTTTCCTTAGATGTTGTGAAACAATATATAGAAAACCAACAAGTGAGGACTAAAAAGAAATGATAAAAACACATAGAGTAAAATTAAATCTAACTAAATCACAGTTTGAATTAGTTAGGGAAAAACAAATGGAAAGTGCTAATTGTTGGAACTACATAGTTAGTTTATCTAAAGAATACTATTTTGAACATAAACAATGGATAAAGAAAAATGATATACAAAAGTTAATAAAAGGTAAATATAATCTACATAGTCAAACTATACAAGCTATATCAGATAAATTTGATGCAAATAGAAAAACTATATCCGAGTTAAGAAAAAAAGGTAACACTAAAGCTAAGTATCCATATAAGACTAAGAAGTTTTATGTAATCCCATTTAAAGCTAGTGCAATAAATACTAATTCTAAAGGTAATTTAAAATTATCAATGTCAAAAGGTAGATATTTAGAATTAGATTTTAATGTACCTAATATAAAAACTGCTGAAATAGTTTGGCGAAATGGATATTATCTATACTACACTTTTGATAATGGATTAGATGAAATTGTAGCCGAAGGAACTAATACCGTAGGTGTAGACTTAGGCGAAATACATTCGTTAGCTAGTGTAACAAATGAAGGTGTAGGACTTATTATATCTAATAGAGAAGGTAGAAGTATCAAGCAATTTAGAAATAAGATGTATGCTTATATCTCTAAACGATTAAGTAGATGCAAAAAAGGTAGTAGACAATCAAAGAGGTTATGGAGATTAAAGAATAAGATAAGAAGTAAAACAGATAATCAGTTAATGAATTTATATCACCAAACAACTAGAAAGTTTATAGATTTTTGTGTAGAGCAGAAGGTATGTGAAATAGTTCTTGGCGATATAAAAGGGATTGAAAAAGATACTAAGAAAAAGAAAAGATTAAATAGAGTCAATAGACAAAAAATATCTCAAATGGAGTATGGTCGAATAAAAGACTATATAAAATATAAAGCTAAAGAGCAAGGTATTGAACTGAAGTTAGTTAAAGAAAACTATACTTCTCAAACTTGCCCAAAGTGTTCTAAAAAACACAAACCTACTGGTAGAACTTATAGTTGTACTTGTGGATATGAAACTCATAGAGATATAGTTGGGGCTTGGAATATTCTAAATAAAAAGCATAAATATGATTTAGTAGATTTTAGAATAAATCATAAGCAACCATTAAATTTAAAAGTATCTACCGTTTAAGGTAGTAGTGGCGAAGACACCGTCCGAAGTAGCTTGGCTTTGTAACCACCTCTGTTGTACTGTTTAAGTATAAATAAGTGTGTTAGCCACCAAGAATCCCCTTGCTTTAGCTATGGGGAGTGTGTCAATGATTTTAATAATATAAAATTTCCTGACATAATTACATTAAAAAAATTAGGTTCTAATATTTTTAATACTGACTTTTCAGAAAAAACTTGTTCTAATTTAATTGAAGAACACTTGAAAATTACAAATAAAAAGATGTAGTTAAACTACATCTTTTTTATTACCAATTTTCAAGTTTTAATTTAATTAAATCTTCTGGAACATTGAAAGCAGAAGATAATTGAGACATTGTATAACCATAAGATAAAGCCTCTTCAAAATAATTATTAGGTATAATTAATTCAGCAGCAAAAGTATTTGCTTGAATTTCATATACGGATGTTTTCATTAAAGTATGGTTTTTAAAGTAAAATCCAGGACTATCCTTATGTAATAGAGCATGTCCTAATTCATGTGCAAGAACAAAATTTTTAGTAGTATCATCTAATTTATTATTAATGAATATAAATTTATTTTTTTTGACCAATTTATACATTCCATATGCAGATTTTAAATCATGTTCTATTATTTCTATATTTAGTGATTTACATAATTCATATGGATTTCTAGTATTATATTTTTCAGTTAAATTTGAAACTAGCTTTGGAATATTTAATTTAGCAACACTCCCCATATATTTTCTATTTATCCTTTCTATATTTTTTAGGTGTATACTTAGCTTTATTTTTAATTTTTGCACTTCTTAATGCTAATTCCATAGCTTGTTCTATAAGTTCAAGTTCTTCTTCGTCAAGTTCAACACCATTATAAAAGGCAGGACCATCTTGACCAGATTTAAAATCATCCATAATTTTTTTTAAATCCTTTTGTATGCTTTTTTCATCTTTCTTAGTTATTTCATTTGGATCACTAGATGATTTAGTCTCCTTATTTTCTTCTTCCCATCCCATTAGATATGCTGGAGATATATCTAAAGCACTTGCAAATTCTTTAAGTTTTTCAATATCAAGGCTTTTTATATGACCATCTTCATATCTTTTTATAGTACTTTCATGTAGATTAACTTTTTTACCAAGTTCAACTCTAGACATTTTTAATTTTTTTCTAGCGTTAAAAATTTTTATACCTACATCTGTGTTGAAATTACTCATTTTAACAGCTCCTTATATTATTAAATCTAAATTTATATTACAATAAACTGTAATTACATGCAAGAAAAATAAAAAAATATTAAAAAAAACTTGCATAAAAGTATTGACAAGATTTAATTTAAGAATTATTATAAAAACATAACTTGCACATCATGCAAGAAAAGAGGTGATAATATGAAATTGCATAAAGTTAAAGGAAGATTAAAAGAAAATGGATATACATATAATGAATTTTCTTTAATGATTGGAATGAGTACAACTTCTTTTAGTGATAAAATAAATGGAAGGAAGAGATTCTATATTGATGAAGTAAAAAAAATATCAAAAGTATTGAATTTTACAGATGAAGAAAAAATTGATATTTTTTTAAGTTAAAACTTGCATATCATGCAATAAAAGTTAATAATTAAAGAAAATAAGGAGGATTAATATGAATAATTTACAGATTTTTAAGAATGAAAAATTTGGACAAATAAGAACAGCAGAAATTGAAGGGAAGTTATATTTTGTTGGAAAAGATATTGCAAAAACTCTAGGATATAAGAATACAAATGATGCAATATCAAGGCATTGTAAAGGGGTCGTAAAACACGAGGGGTTTAAAATTAATGGGATTAAAATTTCATTAATACCAGAGGGTGATATGTATAGGCTTATTACAAATAGTGAGTTACCAAGTGCAGAAGAATTTGAAAGTTGGGTATTTGACGAAGTCCTACCACAAATAAGAAAAACAGGTGGATACATACCAACAAATGAAGAAGATGATGATGCAACAATAATGGCAAAAGCATTAATGGTAGCACAAAGAACAATAGAAAAGAAAGATGAATTATTAAAAGCTACGGTAAAATTATTTTATAAAAAATGTGAGGTAATAAAATAAGCCCTATTGCTAGGACTTATCTTTGATTATTATTATATTCTTCGGATTTTAGTTTCTCTAAACCAAGCTTTATTAACTCAATAGTAGCTTGATTACGATTAGGAAATCTTTGTTCAAAACGAAAATCTTCTATTTGTTTTAACATTTCTTCATCAACAGTTATAGAGAAACGAGGTTTATCAGTTGCCATAGTATCACCTCCTTTTAATATTATAACACCAGTGATGTACTGGTGCAATGAATAAATTTAAAAAAAGTTTTTTAAAAAGTGGTTGACAGGTTAGGTGGTGAACTGATATTATAAATTCATAACCAGTGGTTCACTGGTGAAAAAGAAAGAGGGTGCTAAAATGTCAACAATATTAAAACGATTATCTGTAAGTATTCCAGCAGATTTAGAAATGGACTTAGATATATTAAAAAAAGAAAAATTCTACAAAGAGCCTCAAAGTGAAATGTTAAGGCACTTAATAAGATTAGGAATACAAGCAAGTAAAGAAGATCAACAAAACTAAGGAGGAAATAAAATGAATAACTTAATGATATTTGAAAACAAACAAGTTGAAGTATTTGAATTAAATGGAGAAATATTATTTAATCCATATGATTGTGGTAAATGTTTAGGATTAACAGATAGTGCAGTAAGAAAAGCAATAACTAAGATGAATGATAATCAAGTAAAAAAACTTACAAATTCAGATGTGAAAGATAGTAACATCCGAAAATTAAACAATGCAGGTGAAAATTTTCTAACTGAAAGTGGAGTATATAAACTAACATTTAAATCACAGAAAAAAGAAGCAGAAAGATTTCAAGATTGGGTAACAGACGAAGTCCTACCACAAATAAGAAAAA
>CALESE010000073.1 GCA_937907205.1 uncultured Romboutsia sp.
AAGTAGTATTTTACAAGTCTTTTTTACTTGTGTCTACTTTAAGGGGCTCAGTTCAGTATGTATGTAAAGAGGGCCATATGGCCATAAGAAAAGCCCGCCAGGGTAAGAAAGGTATTTCGACAAATCAAGTCCATACCTATTATTTTGATGTAGAAAAATGCAAAAGATGTCCTAAGAAAAATGGTTGTTACAAGGAAGGCTCAAAGTCTAAAACTTATTCTGTTACAATTAAATCTGATGTACATTTAGATCAAATAGATTTTCAAAAAAGTGATTATTTCAAAGAAAAGTCAAAAGAAAGATATAAAATAGAGGCAAAAAATGCTGAGTTAAAACACAGACATGGGTACGATGTTGCATCGTCTTCAGGTCTAATTGGTATGCAAATGCAAGGTGCATTAGCAATTTTCACAGTGAACTTAAAAAGAATTTTAAAACTAAGTAATAAAAAATAGATAAGAATATATAAAAAATATATAGAAAAAACACCTAAAAAATTTTATTGATTAAAATTTTTAGGTGTTTTTATTATTTTCACTAGAACATATTTAAATTTTAATAAGTTTTTCAGTGGCCTCATATATATCAAGTATTTTTTTGATTTATTTTATTAATTTACTGTCTAAAGTGGTGCTATCTCTCATATACTCACTTCTAAATATAGATAATGATAACCTTTTATAAAGTAAATAAGTAGATATTGAAACTATTATACCCTTTATACCATTAAAAGGTAATAAGCCTAATGTTACATACTGCATTAATTGAGATGAGTCCATCTTCATTCCATAAGCTGGAAGTAAAAAATAAACATTTGCTATTATTCCTACAATTTCTAAAATTAAAATACCAACTATCATACCTATAATAGCACTTTTTTTAGTTTTATTTCTTTTATAAATAGTAGATGCTGGAACTACTAAGGATATTCCTACTATAAAGTTTGCAACTTCTCCTACAAATCCGGTATAAGTTCCTTTAAAAACAATTATAAGTAAATTTTTAATTAATTCTATAACAATGCCAGTCATTGGTCCAAAAGCAAATGCACCCATTAATACTGGAACTTCACTTAAATCAATCTTTAACCAAGGAAATAAAGGTATTACTGGAAAATCAATATACATTAATATAACCGCTATTGCACTTAGTAATGATATTTTAATATAAGTTGTTAAATCTTTTTGTTTCATTTCTCTCCTCCAATTACTCTTCGGGAGATTTATATTGTATAGTTATTATAATTTATCCATATTTATATTTAATTATTATATAATTATTGAGTTAATAAGATTAATATAATCTAAAAAAGCCATGATTAAAATTAATCAGGGCATGATTATTAAACATATAAATATACAACTATACAAATACATCTCTTCTTTCATCCAGACTTTAACTGTCGGCTTTGGAATCTAACCAAATCATGCTAAAAACTAGCTCGCGGGCTTTACCGCCGGTGGGGAATTACACCCCGCCCTGAAGATTATTTATTTTTAAGTAAATTATATATTACTTTTTATATATTATCAATATATTATTTATATTTGTTAAACTCTAGTATTTATTTAAATACATATAGAAATAATAATTAATAGTCAAGTCATCATATGAAGGAGATCTCAATATGATAAAAAACTTAAAGAATATAAAATATAAAATTAAAGAATATCTAAAATTTAATATAATCGGTATCATAAATTTTTTAGTTTCTCAAATTCTTTATCTTACTTTATTTATTACATTTAATATTCAATACCTTATTGCTTATACAATAACTAGTGTTATAAGTATTTGTTCCTCTTATTTGCTTAACTCAAAATTAACTTTCAAAGAAAAAAAATTTTCTTTAAAAAAATTTATACTCTCAATACTTATTTATATATTTGAATATGGATTAAATATGGGTATTATAATATTATTTGTTAATGTATTTAATATAAGTAAAGTAATTGCCCCTATAATTGCTCCAGCATTTTCTACTCCTCCAGTATTTTTTCTTATGAGATATGTAATAAAAAACAAACACTTTTAACAAATAAACATATATAAAATACATATTTTATATATGTTTATTTGTTACTATAATTTTTAATATTAATAATGTTTGTAATTATTTGTGTATGTTCATTAAATATATTTATGCCTATTAATATAAGTATTACACCACCTATTAATTCAGCATATCCATTAAATATATCTCCTATTTTATTACCAACAATTGCTCCTATTAAGCATATTATAAATGTAATTATACATATAATTGTAGATGCTTGAACTATATTAACACTTAAAAATGTAAAACTTATCCCTATAGCTAATGCATCTATACTAGTTGCAATAGCTAGCATTATAATTTCTTTATTTGATAAAGTAACATCTTCTATAGTTACTCCATACTCAATGTCTGCACTATCATCTTTTTTTCTCTCTTCATAAAATGCCTTTATCATATTAATTCCTATTATACTAAGTAAAATAAGCGCTATCCAATGGTCTATTGATTTTATATATCCTTCAAACCCAATTCCAAGTAACCAACCTAAAAGTAGCATACCACCTTGAAATAATCCAAAAGCTAATGCCATTTTTATCATCATAGACTTTGGTAGATTTCTAATAGTCATACCTTTTGTTATTGATACTGCAAATGCATCCATTGAAAGTGCAAATTCTGTAAATAAAATTGATATAAAACTCATAATTTCCTCCTAAGACTTTTTATATTTCAATAAATTTATATATAGCCTTAGCAACTCCATCATTATCATTTGTATCAGTCGTAATATTAGCCCTAGATTTTATATAATCATCTGCATTATCCATAGCAATACCCATTCCAACATATTCTAACATACTCAAATCATTATAACTATCTCCAAAAGCCATAGTTTCATCTTTGTTTATATTTAAATAATCACAAAGTATACTTACAGCTTTTCCTTTATTCACTCCTTCATTCATAATCTCTAAATTATCAGGTCCAGATGACGTAATCTCAATACCTATAATATTTTTTAATTCTTGTTTTAAAGTTTTTAAAAGCTCCTTATTTGTATCTTCAAATACTATCATTTTTAATATATTATTATTTTTTACATATTTACTTAAATCTGTATCAAAAACTAAATTCATTTCTTTTTTCATTTTATCATGAAGTTCTTGAAATCTTTTATTTACAGTATTCATTTTTTTACAATATAAAGCTTTATATCCATAACATTGGTAATAAATATTATGTTTTTCTAATATATCTATTATTTTTAAGCATATTTTATTATCCATATAGTTTGAATATATAACATTATCTTCATATTTAATTAATGCTCCATTACAAGCTATTATAGGTATTCTTCTTTGTAAAAATTCTGTATGTAATTTTGCTGAATCATACCATCTTCCAGTTGCTATGGCTACATTTATACCTTTATCCAATAATTTTATTAATGCTTTTTTATTCTCACTTGTTATTTGATAATCACTTCCTAGTAATGTACCATCCATATCTGTAACTATTAATTTATATGACATATTAAATTTCTCCTTACATCAATAATTTTACATAATTTAGTATACCATAAATAAAAAAGGATAGTAACTTTACTATCCTTAAATCTTATAATAACATCATTCCTATTGATAAAATAATAGCAGATGATATAAATATACATACAATAACTTTTGTTGCAAATTTTACCCATGTACTATATTCAACTCTTGCAATTGCAAGTCCACCCATAATAACCCCAGATGTTGGCGTTATTAAATTTACTAATCCACTTCCTGCACTTAAAATAGATATTACTAATTCAGGCGAGAATCCTAAACTTTGAGCTAATGGTCCAAATATTGGCATTGAAACACTTGCAAGTCCCGAAGTTGATGGAATTAAAAATGCTAATGCAATATATAATAAAAATGCCATATTTGTAAATAGTATTGGTGACATACCACTTAGAGTTTGAGATGCACTATTTAACACATATGCATCAAGACCAGTACTACTCATTATAACAGATACACCTCTTGAAATACCTATTACAAGTGCAACTCCTACCATCTCTGATGCACCTTCTATTATTGAAGAAACAATCTCTTTCTCGCTAAGACCATAAACAATACCTATTATTATAGCCATTAAAGTAAACCAAACTGCTAATTCAGAGAACCACCAATTACCAAGTGAACTACCTGTTAAAAAATCTGTATTTACAAATAACTCTATACCAAACTTTTCCCATGGTATAACACTACATATCATAACTACAAATGATAATCCAAACAACCAAAGAACAATCTTTCTTCTAGGATTAAACTCTAATGTTTCCTCATTATTATCTGAAAATTGTTCTTGTGCATTTTTTTGTTCTTCTTTTGAAAGTAATGATTCACTTTTATTAGCTTTAACTTTTTTAGCATACTTCATCACAAATAAAATTGATATTATAAGCGATGATAACCAAAGTGCTATACCTATACCTATTACAACTGCTTGATTAACTTCAACTCCAACACCCTTTAATGAATCTATACTAGTTGAAACTAAAAACGGATTTACAGTAGAGCCTAAAACTCCAGTACCTGCTCCAAGAATAATAGTTGCTACTGCTGTTAATGAATCAAAACCAGCTGCTAACATAGTTGTTGTTACTAATGCATAAAAAGCTAAAGTTTCTTCACTCATACCATAACTTGTTCCACCTAAAGAGAATATAAACATTAGTATCGGTATCAATAAAAGCTCTTTTCCATTAAGCTTTCTAACAACTGCTCCTATTCCTGAATCAAGTGCTCCAGTTTTAGTTACTACACCTAAAAAACCACCCATTAACAATACATAGAAACAAATATCAATTGCATCTGTTAAACCATTTATCGGAGCCATTACAACATCTGATACTCTAGCTGCTTTAATATCTGGGATAAATTGAGTTATTATTGCAATTACAATAGTTATAGAAAGTAGTATTGTATATGCTGTTGGTAACTTAATTTTTCTTTTGTTATTTTCCATGATGCCCTCCATTATTATTTAATTTTATAAAATAATAAAACTAAGTGTTTACGTAATTTTTCAACAAACCTTTAGTAATATTATGTTTTTTATTTTGAGAAATTATTTAAATACTTTGTCATAATTTTATTTATATAATATAATAAATTATAACAAATTAATCAAAATAATTACATAGTAAAAAAAAATATATTTAATTTTTTCATACTTATTTTTCTAGAAATAGTAAAAAGCCTTGATATTATCAAGGCTTTTTACTATTTTACTAATTCAAGATAACCACTTGGATGGAAATAATATATCTCTTGTGTAGTTTTGTCTACAAAGTATCCCATATCTCCTTCTACATTTGGTAAAAATACATATCCACTTAATCCTTTATCTTTTAAAACACCAAAGTTATTTTCATCTCCTTGGTATAGATATTCTACATTTGAATTTTTTAGTTCTAATAATACTTTAGCTTGTTCTTTAGTTATTGTTTTATTTACTTGTGGAGCTAATTCTTCTTGATTATTATTTATACTTTGTATTATTTCTTGATTATTATTATTAGCTTTACTTTGTGCAAAAGTTATAGGGCTTATAGCTAATATTCCAGTACATAAAATCGATAATACTATAATTGCTTTTTTCATATTATATCCCACCTTTTAAAAATAATTTATATTTATTATTTATGTAAATTTGTTTTTTATCTTTCTATATTTAAATATTACCATAATATATTTTTTTATAACAGTTACATCACTGTTACTTTAGGTTACAGGTATGTAACTTTTTATAATTTTGATCGCTAAATTATCATCTATTAAAGCTTATTTATAAATAATAAAAGCGACTAAATTTATAGTCGCTCTTATTATTTATTATAATTTAAGAGAAGAACCTTCCCAATCTTTCATAAATCCTTCTATCCCTTTATCTGTTAAAGGATGCTTCATCATTTGATTTATAACTTTAAATGGTACTGTTGCAATATCTGCACCTAATCTAGCTGCTTGTATTACATGAATTGGATTTCTAACACTTGCAACTATTATTTGAGTTTGTATATCACTTACTGCAAATATATCTGATATTTCCTCTATTAAACCTAATCCATTTTGACCTATATCATCTAATCTTCCTACAAATGGGCTTACATAAGTAGCCCCAGCTCTTGCTGCAAGTAGTGCTTGAGTTGAAGAAAATATTAATGTTACATTAGTTTTTATACCCCTGCTTGATAATATTTTTGTCGCTTTTAGACCTTCTGATGTCATAGGTAACTTTATTACTATATTTTTATGTATTTGTGATAACTTTTCAGCTTCTTTTATCATGTCTTCATGATTTAAACTTATAACTTCTGCACTTATTGGGCCATCTAATATTTCACTTATTTCTTTTAAAACTTGTATAAAATCTCTTCCTTCTTTTACTATTAAAGATGGATTTGTTGTAACTCCACATATAACTCCCAATTCATTCGCTTCTTTTATTTCTTCTACATTAGCTGTGTCTATAAAAAATTTCATTTTTATGTCCTCCTAAAGCTTTACTTAAAAATATTATTACCTACTTTAATAAATAAAACTCAAATTTGGAATATATAAATATGTTATTAATTAGATTTTCATATAATATCATATTTATTTTTTATGGTAAATATTTTTTACATTTATAACTTAGTATCATCAATACTATCTAAGTATTCTTTAATTGTATTTATAACACTTTCTACACAACCATCTTTAAATGGTGATTTTAAATTTCCTATTTCAACTATTTCTAAAAAAGACTTAGTTCCTCCAACTTTACATATATTTATATAGTCATCCCATCCTTTAACTTTATCTTCTCTCATTTTCTTCCAAAATTGTAATGAGCAAATTTGAGCTAATGTATAATCTATATAATAAAATGGATTTTTAAATATATGACCTTGTTTAAACCACCAACATCCCTTTTCTAAAATATCGCATCCTTTATAATTTTTATGAGGAAGATATTTTTTCTCTAAATCTCTCCATATTTTTTTCCTTTCTTCTTTACTCATGCTAGGATTTTCATATATATAGTGCTGAAATTCATCTACTACAATTCCATATGGTATAAACTTAATAGCCGATGATAAATGTGTGAACTTATATTTATCACTCTCTTCTTTAAAGAAAAGTTCCATCCAAGGCCAAGTTATAAATTCCATGCTCATAGAGTGTATTTCACAACTTTCATAAGTTGGGAAATTTATTTCAGGCATATCAATCCAAGTTGACATATACAACTGAAAAGCATGTCCGGCTTCATGTGTTAATACATCTATATCATCTGATGTTTGATTAAAGTTTGAAAATATAAATGGAGATTTATAATCTGGTATATATGTACAATATCCACCTGATGCCTTAGACTTTTTAGTTACTAAGTCCATAAGCTCATTTTCTAACATAAAATCAAAAAATTCTCCTGTTTCCTTTGATAACTCAGAATACATCTTTTTACCATTTTCAATAATATATTCTGGACTTCCTTTAGGTGTTGCATTTCCACTTAAAAACTCAAAATTTTCATCAACATAAGTTAACTTATCTAAATTAAGTCTATTTGCCTGCCTTTTATACAAATCGCTTGCAACTGGAACTATATATTCTAACACTTGTTTTCTAAAGTTTTTTACCATATCTGCATTATAGTCAGTTCTCATCATTCTTATATAGCCTAATTCTACAAAGTTATTAAAGTTAAGCTTCTTAGCAATTTTATCTCTTATTTTTACAAGTTTATCAAATACATCATCGAATTTTTTTTCATTTTCTTCAAAATATCCATAATAAGCTTTTGATGCTTTGACTCTTATTTCTCTATCTTTTGATAGCATATACTTACCTAATTCTGATAGATTTCTTTCTTTTCCTTCAAAATTTATTTTAGCAGATGCAAGTAATTTAGTATATCGTGAGCATAGTTTATTTTCTTCTTGTAAGTCACTTATTATTTCACTAGAAAACCCTTTTAAAGAATACTCCGCTATAGATACAAATTGTTTACCAAAATCATATTCTATTTCATCTTTAAACTTAGAATTTACAACTTCTTTATAAAATAGTGAATTTAATTCTTCATAAAGAGGAGAATATTCATCCCAATAGACTCTTTCTTTTTCATAAAATTCATCTTCTGTGTTTATGCTATGTCTTATTGATGCTATTGTAGACATAGTTTCTATACTATTTCTTAATTTATTAAGAATATCAATATTTTCTTTTTGTTCTTTATATGTATTAGATTCACTAATTTTTTTTATTATGTTATTAAATTCTTTTTTATTACTTTCATATACTGGTCTTTCATACTTAAAATCTGAAAATTTCATTTTATTCACTCCTTTTTAATATTACTTGTATTATATATTAAATTATACAATAATTACCTCATTTACTATATAATACTTATATTATATATTTTTTATATAAAAATACCCTCTAGAGTATAGATTTTTATTTAGTAAAATTAACGACTATTGATTAGTTAGTTGCTGAGAATATAGAACATAGTGATATAGCTAAGAATTCATGTCCAAGGTTATTACTAGGTGTATGAGCCCATAAAATACCATTACATATTCCAAATACTCTATCTATATTAACAACATTATTGGTATTATCTATAAGGTCTAGACTTAGATTTACTGATACAGCTGGCTGACCTGTTACAATATTTCCTATAAGTTTTCCTAAAGCTGATCTTTCATCTACATTACAACCACATTGTAGTGTATCACAATTATACAAAGCACTAATCGTTGTAGGTGGACTATCTGTGAAACTAACTGCTAGAACATTGCATAGAGATACGAAAACATTTTCAGGTAATTCTACTACATCTCCATTAGTTTCAAATCCTTCAATTGTGCCTGATAATCTTGTGTTAAAAGTAATTAATGTTACTTCTTGGTCAGGATTAGCTGCTTGTATTGTTCTCAATGCATACTCAACTGAATTTGCACAACAAGATTCTGCTTCACCAGTTGGACCTGTTACTCCTGTTAACCCTGTTGGGTCTGTTACTCCTGTTTGCCCTGTTGGACATATAATCTTACAACAATCGCAATCACAGTTATGTGGGAATCCACAATAATCACAATTATAGTAATTGAAACCTCCACAACAATCACAATTACGGTTTTGTCTTCTACTACAATTTATATCATCATCAAATCCATTATGATATTTTCTGAGGTTATAGCCTTCATATTTATTCATGTTATCCTCCTAATATATTATGCTTAGTAACTATCATAAATTTATATAATTAGTTGCTAACACTATAAATATATGATATATCAAAGATCATTGTTACTTATATTTATAAATTTATTTGTTGAAAAATTGCTCATTTTTAGATATAAGCTCATTTTTAGTATTAATTAAATATATCCTTTCAAGTCCAACACCTAGATAAATAAATAGAAAAACTATTATTAAAAATAACGTTTTGCTCCAAATATTAGTTTATAAATTTATTATGTATTGATATAATCATTATTAGATAATAGCATTATAAAATATTTTAGGAGATAAACATGTATAAATTAATTGCATTAGACATAGACGGTACTTTATTAAATAGTGAAAG
The DNA here is from genome assembly GCA_937907205.1 of uncultured Romboutsia sp. Taxonomy (GTDB): domain Bacteria; phylum Bacillota; class Clostridia; order Peptostreptococcales; family Peptostreptococcaceae; genus Faecalimicrobium. The sequence goes on from CALESE010000073.1 coordinate 9,635, forward strand.
AAAAATAACATCAAAAGTTTATGACTCTATACAAGAAGCTAAATTAAATGGTGCTAAAGTAGTATTATCTACAGGGAGACCCCTTCCTGGTGTAACTCCACTTCTTGAAGATTTAAATCTTACAGATGAAGGAGATTATGTAATTTGTTTTAATGGTGCAGTTGTTCAAGAAGTTAAAAGTAAAAAAGTAATATCTAATATAGAAATGAACCATAATGATTTTAAATCTATATACAATGAAATATGTAAACCATATAATTCTAACATACATATAAATACACCAACTAATTTAGTAACTCCACAAGATCAACCAGGTAAATATACTCTTTTAGAGGCAGAATTAAATAAAATTGATATACAATATATACCTGAAAATAAAATTGATGATAGTATTAAATTCTGTAAAGTTATGATAGTTGATGAACCAGAAAAATTAGAAGAAATAATGCAAAATATACCGCAGGAATTTCATGATAAATATACTATAGTAAAATCAGCACCATTCTTTTTAGAATTTTTAAATAAAAAAGCTAATAAAGGGAATGCTCTTAAATCTTTATGTGAAAATATAAATTTACCTATTGAGCAATCTATAGCTGTTGGTGATGAAGAAAATGATCAACATATGATAAAATATGCTGGCCTTGGTGTTGCTATGGGAAATGCGCGTCAAAGCATAAAAGAAATATCTGATTATATAACTGATACTAATGATAATCATGGTGTTGCAAAAGTTATCGATAAATTTATACTAAATAAGTAAAATAATTAGAGGCATAAATATGTCTCTAATTATTTTACTTATTTATTTTTCTAGCTAATGTTTCGGTTAATAACACCTACCGTAGTTACACCTAAAAGCATATCTAAACCCGATAAAAATATACTTATACCAAACTTCATATCCTATCTTATTTATAATATTTTTTTAATCTATTTTATCTATAAATAAAATTATATTTTTATAGAATACTTGTCTTTATTTATAAATATATAGAGTTTGCTTAATTTTTACTAAATAGATAAAATATTGGAGGATTAATATGAATATTAAAATTAAAGAATTAGAAGAAAGTTTGCCTAGAGAATCTTGCTCTTTTTGTTCTCATTTATCACTTGAAGGGCCTAATAATGATTATAAATATAATATCAAATGTATTTTATTCGATATATTACCTAAAGAAAAAAAAGCTTGTGAATATTATTGTCCTGAATATAGTGATTTAAATTCAGGACAATTAAATAATTTATATAATACTTTCTTAGAAGCTTGTATAAAATCAAAATATGAAGATTACTTACAAACTAATCATTGGAAATTATTCAAAGAAAAAACTTTCGATTTATACGATTATAAATGTTCTCTTTGCTCATCCAAACAAAACATTGATGTTTTACATCTTAATAAAAATTTAGGAAGAGAAACTTTTGATGATGTTATTGTTATATGTAAAAATTGTTTAAAAAGTTAATACCATATATATCCATTATAAAAAAATACTATCTCCATATAATATTATTGAAACTTAATTTTGGAGGTAATTTTAAAATGGCAAATACTAATTTAAATTGTTCAGCATCTAGTTGTGCTTATAATAATCTAGGTGAATGTTTTGCAGGTGGTATAAATGTGGATGGTAGACATGCCACAACTACATCTCATACTTTTTGTGCTTCATATGTAGACAAAGCTAATGCTGGATTTACTAATGTTTCGGATGAAAGTAAATCTGTAGGTACAAATGATATAATATGCCAAGCTCTTGAGTGCAAATATAATGAAAATAAAGATTGTCATGCTAATCATGTCCATATAAACGCTGGAAATGTAAGCTGTGAAACTTTTGAAAAATAATATTTATAAACAAAAAGTACTGGATTAATAATCCAGTACTCAGACTGTAGACAAAATAGCCATTTTTAAGTTATATAAAATGGCTATTTT
>CALESE010000074.1 GCA_937907205.1 uncultured Romboutsia sp.
TCAAAAGGTAAGATATTTATTTTACTTGTATTTTTGCTATTTGAATTTTCACTTCCCCAAACAATTTTTGTCCAAGTTTTTTCAGGAATTTTAAAACTCTGTAATGTTCTTTTATTAACTTCATCATTATCATTTCCTGCCCAAGCAGTTCCACTTGCTACATCATTATTTACATCAATTAAAATCGTATGTCTTGTAGGAACATATACCTCTAAAGAAGCTCTATATGACTTTCCATAAGGAATTGAAATTTCATTATTCATTTTAATTGCTAATCCATATCCCCAGGTTGTTGTTCCTTGAGGAGATACTATTGTATATGTATCTGTATTACTATCATAAGATACTGAAGTTGCTCCACTAATACCTAATCCATTCATTTTCATTAAATTTTCATTACCATAACCACTATTTAAAGGATAATGCGCGATTAAAGTTTTATAAATATCTTTAATTTCCTTTGTAGACAATAAATGATCATATATTCTTAAATCATTTAAATTACAAGTAATGCTATCATCTCCTATACTAACTAATCCTGTAAAATATAAAGCATTTGGATTAATAGTTTGTTTAGATATAAATTTTCCATCAAACCAGCAAGCCCATGTATGATTTTCAAAATCAACTTGTAATACACTATGATGCCATATATTAGTACCTACCTGAAAATTATTACCCATAGCAATAACACTTGTAACTGTTGGATAACTTTTATTAAATACAGTTGAATACCAATTAGCACATACTTTTCCTGTAGAAGAGCTGTTAAAGTTTTCTAGTCTAGTTTCACCATCAGTTACTTTTGTACCATCATCATAATGAGTTTGAATCATAATAAAATCTTTCCATGCAGTACAAGTTTCTTCTAATTCTCTAAACCAGAAAGCAAAACTTACTTGTTTGCTATTTGGTAATTCAGTTAAGGTAATAGTACTATAATGATTATCTATTTTTAAACAATTACCTAGTTTTCCTGCTACTAATTCCATATTATCTATATTATACTTAATATTAGTTATTCCTTGATTATTACCATTTTTAGTAAAAGGAAACCAAGCCAGTAAACTCATTTATTTAATCTCCTTTCTATGGAAATACAAATTCTATACATTCATCTGTAGAATTATATTTTATTAAAGCTTTATCAATTAATTTCACTATACCAGATTTAGTTATTAAATCAGTACCAGCTGTTATAGTTGTTTTTCCTTCTATAGTTCCATTAACAACTAAATTACCAGTTATAGTTCCTCCTGCTTTAGGTAATGCATAATTTTGATAATTAGTTGAATTTAATAAAATACCTGATGTTGCAGGTAACGTATGATTTAAATTATCATCATGTTTATGACCTATAATATTATCTGTACCTGCTCCTGCTGAAAATAACTTTAAACCACCATATTTATTACCATTTGTTCCATCTTTAATATTATTTCCTAATGATAAAATTTCAAATCCTCTAGCTGTTGTTGTTCCTTCAGCAATACTAATTCTAGCATCTGTATTATCAATTCTTAAATTTGCATTACCTGTAGCTACTGCATCTGTAAATATTAAGTTATAATTAGTTACAGTAGTTGGACTAGTCTGAGTTACTTTAGCTGTAGATGCACTATTTGCATTACCATTAAAAGTACCTGTAAATTTATTAGCTATTATTTCTCCGTTATCTTTAATAATCATTAAATCTTTAAATGTATTACCAGAATCTGTAGATTGTTGAAAATTAAAAACATTAGTATTAGCATTATTATCATCAGTTACCAGAATTTTTTGTTGAATTGTTGCATCATTCCATATTAAGGATCCACTAGTATCATCAACAAGAACTTTAGATGGTATTAAATCTTTATTAGAATCTATTTTAACTAATTGACCTGCTTTATAATCAGGTGAATTAATTTTACTTAAAAACTTTGCCATTACATTACTCCTTTATTTTAGTTTATACTAAATCTTGCATATCATCTTTCATTAAAGATGATGCATCGAAGTAGAATGTTTGAGTACTTAAATTTTTATAAACAGCTATATTAGTTTCATTTTTAACATAATCAACTATTAGATTTGTATTTAAAGCAGAAACAAATTCCAAATCAACTTCACCTGTATAATAATCTATTCTACCATTTTTAGTTAATATATTATCAATATTATAGATAGCTCCATTATTATTATCTCTTAAAGTCCATTGACCATCATCTACCCTTATCATAACAGAGCCTGGTAAAATAGGAGCATTAGGAAGTGTAAAGTTATAATGTAATAATTCATTAGATAAAGTCTCTTCACCTTTTTTCTTTTTTAGCATAGGTACTATCATTGTATTATCTCCAGTTAATTGAGATTTTGATATTGAATTACCTTCTAAATCTGTATATTCTATAGGATCTAAATCTACCATTAAAATTCTACTATCTACTTTTAAAATTGTTTCTATTACATCTTTATAATTAATTATTGTATTAAAATTAACTTTATCTACAGCGTATTTATATCTCAAATCATTATTTATATTAATTATTATTGTTTGTAATTCATCTCTAGTTAAAGGTTCTTTTGTTAAAAATTTTCCTTTTATTGTCCAATAGTATTTATTTATTGAATGTAAATCTATATCTATTGTTAAAGGTAATATTTTATATTCTTGTAAATCAGACATAATCATTGTTTTATATGTATCATCTTCTACTGATTCCCAATCTTCAGTTCTTAATATATAAAGTTTTACTACGAATCCAGGTAATAATTCCATATCAGATAATTTTAAAACACCTGCTTGACCTGCATTTTGATAATCTCCTGCTAAATAATTTTTTAAACATTGAAGATCTTCAGTAGTAATTAAACCATCTTGATTAATATCAGCTAGTTTTCTTTGATAAGTAGTTAAAGGATAACTTGTAGAATCTGCTAAATAGTTTTCTAATATGTTTACATCTTCTTCATTTATATATGTATCTTTGTTTAAATCTCCTACGTAAAAATCTACAATAGTTCCAGGATCATTTGTTAAATCAGTTGCTCTAACATTAGCTACACCAGGTTCTCTTAATAAAGCTCTTTCAAAATCAGCTAGTGTTATTAATGTATCTAAAGTATTTTGATATTTAACACTATTTTTTCTAGCTTCATCAGGTGTTTCAGGATTATATCCTATGGTACTATCATAATGTGTAAAATGTATAAAGCTACTAACATTATATATAACTGGACTAGCAGGAGATCCTCCCCTACTCCATACGTTTCCTGTAATATTTTTTAATGTATTAGCATAAATTTGACCTGTCTCTCCAGCACTTTTAACATAAAATATTTTAAATTTAGATACATTAAAATTTTTATAATAATCTATTAATTCTATATAAGCTTGATCATTAACATCTATACCAAATTCAAAAAATCTTCCTACATTAGTTGTTAAATATATATTTTCTCTTAATTCCCAAATTTCATTTTGATCATCAATTAATATAATATGGTCTTGATCGATATTAGCATCCTTTAAATATATTCTATTATTAATAATATCATCTGTTGTATAATTATAACCATATATAGAATGCCAAGGTTTACCAGCTTCAGGATAAGGATTATTAGAAGTTCTAACAGGAGTTACAGGTACTCCTTGAACTAATTCAATAAGTGTTTCTAATCCATTATTAGTAGTATTTGATGGAAGTTCATATTGTTCAAATGTTGTATATGTAGTTTCATTATCTTCAGTAGTAAATGTACAAAAACGAGGCATTGTAGCACTATTAGAAAATGTATTTACTATATTAGCTTCCAATACAGCAGATTTATACCATCTCATTTTATATCCAATTAATTTATAAATACTAGCAGCATTTTTTCTTTGTGTTACAGAATTAGGGTATACTTCTAGAGATTGCATATCCTGGTTATAAAATAGCATATCCCCGACCATAGCCATTAATTTAACCAATATCATTCCGGGATCGCTTTCATCGGTCGATTTCCATTTTTGAGTTATACCTGGTATTGAATTTATCAAATCATTTAAAATATTAATATAATCTTTATCTGTATAATCTATTTTAACTGCATCATAATTTGTTTTTTGTATTTGATTTATATCTGACATATTTTAACCTTCCTTAAAATAAAAAATATTATTGATTTCTCAATAATATTTTACAATAAATTTTATTTAATTATTTTCCCAAACATAAACTTTAGTTCCTGCATTCCATATTTGAAGAATAGATCCATTTTCATAACCTTTTACAATTTCTTTATGATGTATTGGATCTCTGTTTTTAATTATTTTTTCTTTAACAAAATAATTTTTAAAAGAAGGTTGTGTTTTAATATATTTCAATCCTAAATAAGGTAAAGAATTACCATTAAAATAGTTATAGTCAATATAATATACTATAGATTTTGGATTATAATTAGTAATAAAGTATTTCCAAATTTTAGATGCTCCTCCAATAATATTATATCCTAATTTAGTTGCTCCTCTTATTACTTCCCATTCATATTTACCTTTTCCAAAGAAGGCTTTACCAAACATATAAGCCATATAAATTTCATTAGTTTCTTTATCACTTAAACATATGGAAAAAGATCCACCTCTAAATCCTTGTATATTATTTTTATTAAAGAAATCTTTCATTTCTTTTGATTCTTTTATAATTATATTGCATTTACGAGCATATATTTTATGCTCATTAATTCCTAATGCATTTTTAATTATATTTTCTAGTATAGGTCTTTGTCTTTCATCATTCCATTCATACTCATATATATGAATTAATCTTATTCCTTTTTCTTCACATAATTTAGATTTATTGTAGTGATAATTTTTATTTGTATTAATTTTACTTGAATGATAATATGTACCATTACATTCAATTGCTAATTTATAATCTGGAATATAAATATCTAATTCATATGGAGTTATTATTTTTCTATCTTTGGTTATATAGTTTATATTAAGAGTTGAAATGAAATTTTCTACTTCTATTTCAAATGATGATGTAAAATAATTTATTTTACATTGAGGATATTTTTGTATTAACTTCTTAATTAATTTAGAGCAATGAGAAAAAGATATTCCAAGACTATCAGATATTTCTTTAATACATCGATTTTTATAAGGTATATTCATTATATAATTATAAAATAAAGTATCATTATGTATTATATTTAAGGTTTCTTTATTTAAATGAGTTTGACTATAGTATTCAAATCCAGTTTTTTGTTTATATGTTTCCTTTTGTTTATTTTTAATAAATTTTTTTTCTTGTAATGGTTTATTTTTCATAGTGAGTTTTGCTTTATTTGAAATTTCATTGTTTTGAAAAGGAAATTCTACTCCATACTTTTTTAAATTTGTTTGTTTCATTTTTTTTATAAGTATAGGACTATTACCTGTATATTCAGCTCCATATTTTTTAATCATGGTTTCTCTACTTTTAGGTAATTGTAATGTGCATTCTACTCCATACTTTTTTAAATTTGTTTGTTTAGTTTTTTCATATATACTTTTATATTGTTCTTCACTTATTCTCTTTCTAGCTTTACTAACTCCTTTACTTATTTTTTTTCTTGTTTCTACAGAACTTAATATTTTAGCAGTTTTAGCTTTAATTTCCGGAGTATTGAGAATAGAACTATATCCATATTTTTTTAAATTTGTTTGTTTCATATGAATTTTAGCACACTTTTGAGAACAAGTTTTAAATCCTTTTTTTAAATAGTTAGCTTTATCTGTAGAATTTTTTAATAAAATAGATTTACCACATATAATGCATTTAACATAATGTTCTTTTTTACAATATCTTTCTTGATTATGTTTAGTTATGAAAAGTTCTCCACAAAGATCACAAATTTTATTATAAATCATATTTTTTTCCTTTCTTTATATATTATAACATAATTTTTAAATTTTAGCAATAAAAAATATTATAAAACCGGTTGCATTATTTAAAATTATGTAATATAATATTTATCAGAAAGAACAATAACTCCTTATTATTGTTGTTAATATATAATACTTCTTAGAATTCAGGCCTAATTAACATTATTATAGAAGGAATAATAATGGAATCTAAGTAAATTTCCCTAAGGGTAACCAGTCCTAAGCAAATCTAGGAGAAATTATATTATATATTAACTTTTCTGTATAATGAATATAGAGTATGTTAAAAATACATGTATTTATTATGTGATTTTTTAACTACAGTTCTATTGCAAAAGCTATCCAACGCCAATTAGACTAGCTTTTGCTTTTTTTATTACATTTAAATTCTATAAGGATTATCTTCAGCTGTTATTTCCATATTATATTGATTAATTTGTCCTGTAGCTTTAATAATGTATTGTATATATATTTTTACAGTTGTATTATCAGATATAATAGTTATGTCTTCAGATCGCATTTGTATTCTAGGTTCATATGCTTGAACTGCATTTAATATATCTTCTTTTAATAAAGCTTCTATTACTACTCCTTGATACATAAATATTCTTTCAATTAACATACAACCATAAGCAGGATCTCCTAATAATTCTCCTGGTCTAGTTCTTAATAATATACCTAAACATTCATTTATTGATTTATTTTCTATTGATAAATTTGTTTTATATGTTCCTCTATTTATCATTTGAGGAAAACTAAATGTTGTTTGATTCATATTTTAACCTCCTAC
>CALESE010000075.1 GCA_937907205.1 uncultured Romboutsia sp.
CCTACAACCTGCTGATTACAAGTCAGCTGCTCTACCGTTGAGCCACACCAGCATAGTGTATTAAGTTGGCGACCTGGAAGGGACTCGAACCCTCGACCTCCAGCGTGACAGGCTGGCATTCTAACCAGCTGAACTACCAGGCCGCATAATGGTGGGACTAACAGGGCTCGAACCTGTGACCCCCTGCTTGTAAGGCAGGTGCTCTCCCAGCTGAGCTATAGTCCCTAAAATGGTGACCCATAGGGGAATCGAACCCCTGTTACCGCCGTGAAAGGGCGGTGTCTTGACCGCTTGACCAATGGGCCTTAAATGGTGATCCATCCGCGACTCGAACGCGGGACACCCTGATTAAAAGTCAGGTGCTCTACCGACTGAGCTAATGGATCATTAATATATTTTAAAATGTGGCACTTCTCTTGCTCACAAAAATTATTATATTAGGTTATTATATTTCCGTCAATACTTTTTCTACATTTTTTTACTTTTTTAGTTAATTTAAATAAAAAATGGGTAGTTCATTTATATTTTATAATTTACTTTAACATATTATTTGTAATAGTTAATTAAAATATAACAAAAAATATGTAGTGAGAAAATACTCACTACATTTAATATTAAGCAAATATATTTTTTCTTATTATAGTTTGAGCTCTATTTGGTCCAACTGAAACCATATCTATATTAACTCCAACTAATTCTTCTATTTTAGCCACATATTTCTTAGCATTTTCAGGAAGATCTTCAAATCTTTCTATTTTAGTTAAATCTTCATTCCATCCATCTAACTCTTCATATACAGGTTCACATTTAGCTAAATCTTCTAATGAAGCTGGGAAGTTGTTTATTATCTTATCTCCTATTTTATAAGCTGTACATATTTTTATCTTATCAAATCCTGTTAAAACATCTAGTAACATAAACGATATACTAGTTAATCCGTTTACCCTAGCAGCATATTTTACTATAACTGCATCAAACCAACCACATCTTCTAGCTCTACCTGTTACTGTTCCGAACTCACGACCTTGTTGTCTTATTCTTTCTCCAATTTCATTATCTAATTCTGTAACAAATGGACCTTCTCCAACTCTTGTAGTATATGCTTTAACTATACCTACAACATCTTTTATCATGTTTGGACCTACTCCTGCTCCTACAGCAAATCCTCCTGATACTGGATGAGAAGAAGTTACATATGGATAAGTTCCTAAGTCTAAATCTAGTAATGTACCCTGAGCACCTTCAAATAATACTTTTTTACCTGCTTTTATTGCATCATAAACTACTACAGAAGTATCATCTACGTAGTTCTTTATTTTTTCTGCATACTCTAAGTATTCATTATATATAGTTTCAAAATCAAACATAGCTTCTTTTCCATATATGTTTGTAACTAATTTATTTTTAGCTTCTATTTGAGGCTTTAATTTTTCTGCGAATATATCTTTATCCATTAAATCACATATTCTTATTCCTGATCTCTCAGTTTTATCCATATAACAAGGTCCTATACCTTTTTTAGTAGTACCTATTTTATTATCTCCTCTAGCTTCTTCAGCTAAAGCATCTAATTCTTTATGATATGGAAATACAATATGCGCTCTATCACTGATTTTTATATTACTAGTATCTATATTATCTTTATTTAGCATTTCTATTTCTTCTAGGAATCCCTTTGGATCAAATACTATTCCGTTACCTATTACATTTATTGTGTTAGGATTTAATACTCCTGATGGTATTAAACGTAGTGCAAATTTCTTACCATCTACAACTAATGTATGACCTGCATTATTTCCACCTTGTCCCCTTATTACTACATCTGCTTGAGTAGCAAGATAGTCTATAACCTTTCCTTTACCTTCGTCTCCCCACTGAGCTCCTACGATTGCAACTGTCTTCATAAATTTCACCTCTATTATATATATTCGAACACTTTTCTTCTACATTCTATCAAATATTCGATTTATTTTCAACTTTTTTACTTTATAAATAGTTTTAATATGTATTTCTCTATTTTACTTAAATCATTAAGTGTTAAGAATTCATCTTCTACATTTTTAATTTTTTCAATAAATAAACCTATTTCATTTAAAGTATTTGCTTCAGAAATTTGAATAACCTTACCATGTAATGTATTTGTTATATTTATTTCATATTTATCATCTGTATTTACTGCAAAAACTATTATACTTTCTTTTATATTTTTATCTATTACCCTAAGCAAATTTATTTCTTTGTTTACTTCTATTATTTTTGGATATATATATAATACATTTATATTCAACACATTTTTCCCCCATACAATTTTGTATTTATAAACAAAAAGCAAGCTATTTAGCTTGCTTTTTTATTTATTCACATTTATCAACAAGACTTCTGTGGATATTGTGGATAAATTTTTGTTTATTTTTCAATGTTTTTTTTTGATTTTATCAAATATCCACATTTTTCTATCATATAAAAAGTATTCTATGTGGATATTTGTTGATATTTTAACTACTACATGTCTCTTGATTTATCTGCAAATTTTTGAACTTCACCAAGCCAAACTAGTTCTACAGAACCAGTTTCTCCATGTCTATTTTTAGCTATTATTACTTCACCAATATTCTTTCTTTCAGAATCTGGATGATAATATTCATCTCTATATAAGAACATTACTATATCAGCATCTTGTTCTATCGCTCCAGATTCTCTTAAGTCCGACAGCATAGGCCTATGGTCAGCTCTTTGCTCTGGTGCACGAGATAACTGAGATAGTGCAACCACAGGACAGTCAAGTTCTTTAGCTATTATTTTCAAAGATCTCGATATTTTAGATATTTCTTGTTGCCTACTTTCATTATTACCCTCACCTTCCATAAGTTGAAGATAATCTATTAGTATCAAGTCTAGTCCCTGCTCTAATTTAAGTTTTCTACACTTAGATCTTAATTCTGATATTTTAATACCAGGAGTGTCATCTATATGAATTTTTGCATTAGATAATACTGCCATAGCATCTATTATTCTAGGCCAATCATTTTCACTTAATTTTCCTGTTTTTAATTTTTTAAGCTCAACATTTGATTGAGCTGATAACATACGTTGTACTAGCTGTTCCTTAGACATCTCCAAGCTAAATACTGCCACAGATGCATCACCTTTTAAAGCTGCATTTTGTACTAAATTTAATGAAAATGCTGTCTTACCCATTGCAGGACGTGCTGCTAGTAAAAGTAAATCAGTTCTTTGCATACCATTTATCTTTTTATTTAAGTCTCTAAATCCTGTTGTGATACCTGTTATTTCTGCCTTAGAACTATATAAATGCTCTATCATATCATAAGTATCCATTAATACAGAATTTATAGATTTAAAATCATCACTAGCCTTTTCTTGAGATATATCAAATATTCTCTTTTCAGCTTTTTCTAATACATCTTCTACTTTTGTTGTACCATCATATCCTAAATTTATTATATCGTTTGATGCTTTTATAAGTTGTCTAAGTACAGATTTTTCCTTAACTATATCTGCATAATATTTAACATTAGATGTTGTTGGAACTATAGTTGAAAGACTTGTAATATAACTTATACCTCCAACATCATCTAAATGTTCTTGTTTTCTAAGTTCTTCTGTTAATGTTATTAAGTCTATTGGTTCATTTTTATTATTTAGCTTTATCATACATTCATATATGATTTTATGCGCTTCTTTATAAAAGTCATCAGGCCTTATAGTTTCGCTAACTATTATCATCGCATCTTTATCTAATAATATAGATCCTAATATAGACTGCTCTGATTCCACACTATGTGGAGGAATTCTTGTCATATCCTCCATATTTTATCACCTCAAGTGCATTTATCTATTATTGTTTTTCTTTTACGTCAACTCTTACTTTAGTAGTAACTTTTTGGTGTATTTTTATTTCAACAAATCTTGAACCTAATACTCTTATTGGTTCATCTAATGATATTTTTCTTTTATCTACTTCTATACTATGTTGTTTCTTTAATTGTTCAGCTATATCTTTAGATGTTATTGAACCAAATAATCTTCCACCCTCTCCTGCTTTTGAGTAGATTACTACATTCATTTCTTCCATCTTTTTACCTAATTCTACTGCTGCTTCATATTCTTTTTGAGCTTTTATTTCTTGAGATTTATTTTTCTCATTTAATTCTTTTAATGCTGTATTATCAGCTGTTACCGCTAATTTTTTTGGGAATAAAAAGTTTCTTGCATATCCATCACTTACTTCTTTTATATCCCCTTTTTTACCTGTTCCTTTTATATCTTTTAATAATATAACTTTCATTTAATTCTCCTCCTTTAAAGTTTCCTCTATGGTTCTTTTTACTATTTTATATGCATCTTGAATAGATACATCTTTTAGTTGAGCTCCAGCCATGTCTATATGGCCCCCACCACCTAACTTTTCCATAATTATGTGTACATTTATTTTTCCTAAAGATCTTGCACTTATAAATACTTTATTATCTTTTTTACCTAAAACAAAAGATGCTTCTACGTCTTTTATATTTAAAAGTTCATCTGCAGCTTGTGCAATTACTATATTTATATTTTCTATTTCTGAATTAGAATATGCCAAACATATATTATTAATTATTTTACTACTTTGTATTATGTCAGCTTTTGTTATAAAGTTTTTTATATCTGAATTAAATAATTTCTTTACTTCTATCGTGTCTGCTCCTGATTTCTTTAGGTATGATGCAGCTTCAAAGGTTCTTACACCTGTTTTAAATGCAAAGTTCTTAGTATCTAAGCTTATTCCTGCAAGAAGTCCTTCTGCTGTTAATTTATTTATCTTTACATTATCTTCAATATATTGAATTAACTCTGTTACCATTTCACATGTAGAAGATACATATGTCTCATGGAATAATAAAACTGTATCATTTATAAATTCTACACCTCTTCTATGATGGTCTATAACTACTACTTTATCGGATATATCTAATAATTCCTTACATTCTGCATATGATGGTCTATGAGTATCTACAACTATTACTAAAGTATCTTTAGTACAATTCTTAATTGCATCACTATGATCAATAAATAAATCCTCATAGTATTCTTTAGAATTTAACCTTCTTATGAATTCTTCTATCGTTTCATTAACATCATTTAGTACTATACTTGCATCTTTATTACATGATTTACATATATCATATATACCTACAGCTGATCCCATAGCATCCATATCTGGGTACTTATGTCCCATTATGTATATGTTATTACTTTCTAGTATTAATTCTCTTAATGCATGACCTATTAATCTAGATTTAACTTTTGTAGTTTTTTCTATTGCCTTAGATTTACCTCCATAGAATACAGACTTATCTTTAGTTTTTATAACTGCCTGATCTCCACCTCTACCTAATGCTAGGTCAAGTGCACCAGATGCAAGTTTTAGATTTTCATTTATCGTATCTCCATCTATACCTATTCCCATACTTATAGTTACAGGAAGGTTATTTCCATAATCAATGTTCCTTATTTTATCTAAAACTGAAAATTTATCTTTTTCTAAATTTTTAAGTTCTTTTTTATTCATAATAAGTACAAATTTATCTTTTGAGGTTCTCTTTAATGCTCCCTTAGTACTTATTTCTAATACTGATAATATTTTTTCTATTTCCACATTAATTAAGGGTCTTTTATCTTCTTCTGAGCTTTTTAAAACTTCATCATATCCATCAACTTGTATTAACATTATAGTATTTTTTTCATCTTCATAAGCTTTTTTAAGTTTTAAATATTCTGTTTTATCAATCCAGTAAAGCATCATTAAATATTTTGCTTTTTTTTCATTTTTATTTTTTATAACATTATAAACTATAGTATAATCTTTATTTTTATAATTTATTTCTGTATACATTTCATTATTTTCATTTAATACTTTTCTTAGATTTAGATTTTTGACTATTTCATCTATATTCTCTCCAAGTAAATCTGATATCTCTGTCATATCTTGAAATTTACTATTATACCAAGATATGCTTCCATCAAACTCTAATATACACATTGGTATTGGAAGATTTAAAATAGCTTTTTTAGTTGTTTCATCTATATCTAACGATAAATTCTGAATATAATTTGACCATTCTTTTCTTCTAATATTAGTTACCCTCCAATTGTGTGCAACTATATATATAAAACCGAAGAAAAATAAACATCCTATATAAATATTGTAAAATAACAGTATTGTACTCGCAATTCCTATTATAAGTATATAGAAGTTATTTTCTGGCATATTCATTTTAAAGGTTAGTTTATTCCTCATTTCTACCCTCCTATATGGATTTGTAGCTTCTTACCTTTCTAAAGTCAATTATACTATCTAGCATTCCAATAAAAGATATTCCCATAAATCCAAATATAAATAAAATAAAACTATATGTTAATATCATTTTTACTGCACCTTGTTTAATCCACTTTCTAAAGAAGTGAATACAAACTGAAATACCTTGTATCATAAACATAAAATTAAATACAAGCTGTAAGTTTAACATAATCAGGTCTGTATAAATATTTATACCTATTAAGTCTATAAATAAAACAAGCATATACATAATAAGAGATGCTGTAACTGCATTACCTGGTAAATAAAAGTCTGCAAATTTAGGAAGTGGTAAGTTTACTATCCTTATTCTTCTTAATATAAACACTTCAACATAGTATGCAATAAATGCCACTATTATAGCTTGTAAGAATAATATTGTAGGTAATAAATTAGTTACAAAGTCTACAATAGTATTTATATTTATATCTTGTTTTAAACTAATTCCAGCACTTCTAATTATCTCTAATTGCATGTTCATAGATTCTTTAATTGTAGCTGTGAAATTTTCTATGATGTTAGTTTTAAAAACTATATTAGCTATAACTCCAAATATAATAGTAGAAATTACAGCTACTATTGTTCCTGCATATAATGGTTCAAATTTATTTACTTCACCTTGATTTAAATGACTCCTTGCCATAGTTCCTATTGCTATACCTGGCAATACACTCATTACACAAATACTTACTGAATATAATGGATTAACCATAAATATAAGTATAAAAAATGTTGCTACTAATGCTAAGAATGAGTATTTATTATTAGTCAGTGTAGATATCATTGCATAAGGCACTGGTATTAACAAGCTAAGTATACTTAACATAGGTACATACATCGTTATTAAAGATAATAATATACCTATTGTAACTATAATTGATGCTTGAACTAGCCTTACTCTATTATTCAATTTATAATCACTCCTTATTGTCCATATGTTTTTTTAATTTAGATAAATCACCATACCAACTTTCAACACTGTGATTTTCATCTATACCTATTTTTATCTTTTCTTTTATTTTATAATCTATTTCATTAAATCCTATCCCAAGTCTTTTCCCTAAAAGGTATGTAATCATTATTATGTTTGCTAACGTATCTTGAAGTGTTTCATCTAAAGGCTTAACACCTTTAAAGATTAAATTAAATAAATCCCCTATACTTAATATTAGTTCTGTCTTCATCCATTCCATTATTTTTATATTTTTAGTTATATCTGAACTCTTATCTAATCTCAAAGTTGCCCCCTCCTTAATATATAAATATTATAACATAAATCCTAGAATATTTAACCAGATAAACAAAAAAACGAGCCATAAGGCTCGTCCTTTTCTTAGTCTAAAGTATATGGTAAAAGTGCTATGTTTCTAGCTCTCTTTATAGCAACTGTTAATTCTCTTTGGTGCTTAGCGCAAGTTCCAGAGATTCTTCTTGGTAATATTTTACCTCTTTCAGTTACGTACTTTTGTAATCTTTGAGTGTTTTTGTAATCTATTCTAGCATCTTTAGAAGCACAGAATTGACAAACTCTCTTCTTCTTACGTCTCTTCTTGTTTATCATAGTAAATTTCCCTCCTTTTCTAGAATGGGATATCATCATCATCTATAGCTTGGAATCCTTGAGGATCTAATCCTTGAGGCTCAAAGCTTGGTTCGAAGCTAGGTTCAAAACCTTGATAACTCCCTTTATTTGAACTTTCAGATTTATTTCTAGTATCTAAGAATTGTACTCTGTTTGCATTAACTCTTGTAGCTTTTCTAGTTTCTCCAGCTTGATTTTGGTAACTATCGATTCTTATAGAACCTTGTATAGCTACTAAACTTCCTTTACCTATATAGTTAGCGCAATTCTCTGCAGATTTACCCCAAACTTGTATATCTATAAAGTCTGTTTCTTTTTTCCTATCTTTGCCACTGAATTCTCTATCAACAGCTATTGCAAAGTTAGCAACAGGAGTTCCAGTTCCTGCGATGTATCTTAACTCGGGATCCCTGGTTAATCTACCAACTAATACAACATGGTTCATAATAACACCGCCTTTTACATAATAAAACTAGTTATTAAGCAACAACTATCATGTGTCTTATTACGTTTTCGTTTATCTTTAAGTTTCTATCTATTTCTTTAGGTACTTCTACACCAGCGTTGAAGTTAACTAATACGTAGTGACCTTCTGTGAACTTAGCTATTGGATAAGCTAATTTCTTAGTTCCCCATACGTCAACTTTAACAACTTCACCTTCAGTAGCAACAACTTCCTTAACTTTGTTAAGTACAGCTTCTCTTGCTTCCTCATCAGCATTTGGCTTTACTACGAAAACTAATTCATAATTTCTCATTTATAATTCACCTCCCTTTGGACTTAACGGCTCTAATAAATAGAGCAGAGAAATGAGATTTTCAATCTCATACCTACACATTTTATCATCACTTTTTATAAATGTCAATTTGAATTTACAAGTCATATGTTATTATTACATTTTATTTATACTTAATACGCATATTTATCATAAATTTGCCAATAATACTAATATATAGCCCCATAACTTAAATATATTTCATCCCAATCTCCCAAAATAGCGGTCGTTAGATCGCTATTTTTTATATATTTTAAGAATACAAAATAATATATCCTATATTAGAAAATATATTTTTTATTTATGTATTAATTTTTTTACACGCTTTTCTAATGTTGGTCTATCTAGCATTATTACTCTTTCACATTTCATACATTTTATTTTTATATCCATACCAACTCTAGTTATTTCGAATTCTTTGTTACCACAAGCATGTTGTTTTTTTAACTCTACAACATCTCCTATATTAAGATTTAGCGGCAAAAAATATCACTCCTTTCTAATTTATTTGATTTACTTCCCTTTTTCCATCTTCTAATCTTGTTATCTTAAATATTCCTTTATATTCTATATCATTTTCTTTTAAAATTTTATTTACTTTTTCTATATCATTAAATAAAAATCTTATAGATATTCCACAGCTAGCAGTTATCTCTCTTGGAGTAGGTAATGTAGTTGATGTTACTCCTGATTGTGATAATATTTTATCTGTTTTTATTGCATGGTGTGTTGAGTTAAATGATACTATATACATTTCATTCATTTTATTTGAGTCCTCTTTCTTTTAAATTTATTCTTATATTAAATTAAGGCTACATATTTTATGCAGCCTTAAGATTGTTATATAGATATAGTTTGTGATGAATTATTCATTATATCTACTATTGTGTACATATTCGTTACAGAACCTACTTGTAAATCATCTTTTAAGTTATAATAATCTAAACAAGTACCACAAGATAATATTTCTACACCTGCTTCTTCTAGTATCTTCAGATTTTCTATAGTAGCTTCATTTCTAGTCGTTAATTTAACTCCTGAATTAATAAAGACTATATGTTTAGGATATGGCTTAGTTTCCGTTAGAGTGTATATATAGCCTTTGATTAGAACTTCTCCTAGTTCATCATTTCCTTTTCCCATTTTATCTGAAGATATAAATATACATCTATCTTCTAAGGCATTGTCTTGTTTTTTTTCTATTATATCACTCTCACCCTTTTTTATCTCTATTTCAATAAAATCTTTTTCATCTTTTATTATCTTAGCTTCACAATTTAATGATCTAGCTAATTTCAATATATTCTCTTTAGCTATATAATTATCTACTTTTATTATAACTATTCCATTTTCTATCTTGTCTAATTCTTTTTTAGTATTTATAACTGGTTTAGGACAGTCTAATCCTCTTGCATCTACTTCTATAAACATTATTTTCATCTCCTTAGACTTATTCAGATTAATTTTATCACAGTTATTATTTAAATACATATAGATTTTATATATGATAAATTATCATATTAAGTGCAACACATAAAAATATATAAAAAAATAG
>CALESE010000076.1 GCA_937907205.1 uncultured Romboutsia sp.
TATGAACTATTTTTTTATATATTTTTATGTGTTGCACTTAATATGATAATTTATCGTATAATATAAATAAATTATATAAAATTTAAAATGAGTGATAGGATGTCAAGCCCAGGTAATAATTTAGGAAAAGATAGTATAGGTAAATTGCTTTTTAAACTAGCTACACCTGCTATAATATGCTTTATAATATTTTATAAAAAAACATTATCTGTTTTGGATAAAGAAGATAATAAATCTACCAATAAAAAGCCAATAAGAAATTAAATTATAATAGTTTATATGTAATATTATAAATAAGAAGAAAATATGAAATATAATAAGGTCATAAAAGCTATTAGCTTATGATTGTAAAATAACATCAGATTCAATAAAGATAAAGGATAGGGTAAAAGTAATATTATAAAATAACACAATAAAGTGTAAGTATATAGGATATTAATGGTATAATATCTATATAAATTATATTTATATTGAAAGGATTAATAATCATGACGAATAATTTATCTATGCAAGAATTACTAGAACAACAAGAACAAGAATTTAGCAATATAAAAGTTGGAAAAGTTGTAAATGGAAAAATATCTAGAATAACTAATGATGAAGTTAATTTAGAGTTAAACTATGGGTTTGATGGAGTGATATCATATAATGAATTAAATCTTCCTAAAGGGAAATTTATAAGTGATGTATATAATATAGGAGATGAAATAACAGCAGTAATAACAAAGGTTTATCACAAAGATGGTATAATACATTTATCTAAATTACAATTAGATGAAAAATTAGATTTAGCTTACTTAGAAAAGGCTTTTAATGAACACAGAATAATAACTGTGAATATAGAAAAAAACATAGAAAGAGGCGTTTTTGCTACATATAATACTCAATCATTGTTTATACCTATATCTCAATTAGACACTAAGTTTGTTAATGATACATCTAATTATGTTGGTCTTAACTTAGAAGTTTATATAAAAGAATTTGATTTAAAGAAAAATAGAATTGTTGCCACTCATAGAGAAGTATTACAAGAGCGTATAGATATAGAAAGAGAAGAAAGAAGAGCTAGAATACAAGCAGAAAAAGAAGAAGCAAAGGCTAAAGCAAAAGCTGAGAAAGAAGCGTATAGGGCAAAGGTTAAAGCAGAAAAAGAAGCATTATTCAATTCTTTAGAAGTTGGACAAAAAAGAGAAGGTAAAGTAACTAAGATAATGCCTTATGGAGCATTTGTTGATATCGGAGGATTAGAAGGTTTAGTTCACTTAAATAACTTATCTTGGACAAGAGTAGAATCTGTTGAAGAAATGTTACAAGAAGGACAAGAAGTAGAAGTTTATGTATTAGATGTAGATAAAGATACTAGAAAGATAGCTTTAGCTTTAAAAGATATAAATAATGATCCTTGGGATTTAATAAAAGAAGAAATAGAAGTTGATGATATAGTAACTGGTAAAGTAGTTAGAATAATAGAAAAAGGTGCTTTTGTTGAGATAAAAGAAGGTGTAGAAGCATTTTTACCGATATCAGAATTAAGTGAAGAAAGGGTAGTTAAAGTTACTAATATTGTTAATGTTGAAGATGAAGTTAATGTTATGGTGCTTGACTTTAATCCAAAGAATAGAAGAATGTTAGTATCTATAAAAGAAGCAAATAGAGAACCTGAAGAAGATTACTCAGAATTCTTAGAAGTAGAAGATTCTTTAGGAAGTCTTGGAGATTTATTTAAAGATAAATTTAAAGGATTAAAATTATAAAAACTTAATTATAAAAATAAGCTGTATAATAATATGGCTTATTTTTATAAAATTTTATTACAATAAAGGAGTAGAAATATGAAAGCTATAATAGATTTACATACACATACAATTATAAGTGGACATGCTTATAGCACTGTTCAAGAAAATATTGAAGCCGCAAAAAAAGCTGGATTAAAGTATTTAGGAATGTCAGAACATGCTCCAAGTATGCCTGGTGGGCCACATCCATTTTATTTTCAAAATATATATGTAATACCAAAAGAAGTAGATGGACTTAGAATACTTAGAGGTATAGAAGCTAATATTATAGATTTTGATGGAAATATAGATGTAACAGAGGAAATGGCTATTCATTTAGATTATATGATAGCTAGCCTCCACACACCATGTTTAAAAGGTGGTACTAAATACGAAAATACAAATGCATATTTAAAAGTGATGGATAATCCAAAAGTTAAGATAATTGGACATCCTGATGATAGTCGGTTTGTATTTGATAAAGAAGCTATAATAAAAAAGGCGAAGGAAAAAAATATACTTTTAGAAATTAATAATTCTTCTTTAAAACCTGATTCATTTAGACAAGGTTCAAGGGAAAATATAATAGAATTATTAAACTTGTGTAAAAAATACAATGCTAGAGTAGTCCTAGGTAGCGATGCACATATATCGTATGATATAGGTAAATTTACTTATAATAGTAAAATAATAGAAGAGGTAAACTTTCCAAAAGAATTAGTTATAAATTACTATGAAGAGCAAATAAAAGAATTTTTTGATTTATAAAAATTAATGAATAAAAGAAGAGTTAGACTTAGAATATCTATAAATAAAAGATACTCATGCGAGTATCTTTTTTATTTATAGATTAAAGTTTTAAAATTAAGCAACTTCTTTTTCTAATTTAGCTTTTCTTTCTTTATTTAATTTATTCATACCTATAGATGCGAATATTAATGAAGCATAGCATATAACTATGAATACTAATATTACAGACCAAGCCATTTCATAGCTGAACTTATCAACTAAGAATCCAAATACTGCTGAACCGGCAGCAAATCCTACAGCAAAGAATATTTGAACAGTACCTAATATAGTACCAAAGTCTTTTTGTCCAAAGAATGAACCTGTAAGTATAGAAGGTCCCATCATGTAAGCAAATACTGATAAACCTTTTAATGCAGCAAATACGAATGCTAATTGTGGAATATGTCCTGAGGACATTAAAGCAACACAAGAAACGAATGCTAACACAGATGCAACCATAAGACCTTTAGTAACACCTAATTTATCGAATATTATACCACCAAATAAGTTTCCACCTAAAGAGAATAAAGCAAATATAGATCCAACATAACCAACTATTGAATGATCTATAGCTAAGTGAACTTTTAAGTAAGCTGGGTATTGAACTGCTAAAGCAGATACATACATACCTAAGAAGAATAAACCAAGTCCAAATAACCAGAAGAATTTAAGGTTTTTAGCTTCGTTGAAAGTATATCCCCAATCAACTGTAGTAGTTTCTTTAGAAGTATTTTCTTTATTTTCTTCTTTCTTAGTTCCTTTAACTATTTCACTATCATTTTTAGGCATTCTTAAGAATAATAAAGTTATAGGAATACCAACTGCTAATGATAAAGCTCCGAATATTAAATAAGATTTACTAGAACCGTTAGCTGCTAATGAAGAAGCTACTAATGATTGTAAGAATATATTACCGATAGATCCACCAGCGAAAGCAAGACCCATAGCTTTACCTTTAGATAACTCATCGAACCATCCATTTATTAAAAGAGGTACCCCGATTGAAGATATAGCAGCTGTACCAACTTGAACAATTCCAGCAACTAAGTAGAATTGCCATAACTCTGTACACATAGAGAATGCTAAGAATCCACCACCAGAAAGTATACATCCAGCTAAGAACATAATTTTTGTATTTATCTTATTGAATAACATACCTATTATAGGTGAAGCTATAGCAGATACTACAGTACCTAATGTAAATATAAGAGAGAATCCAGCAAGTGTGAATCCATGTTCTTGTACAACGTAACTTACGAATTGAGGTTGTATGTTAGATGCAACACCAAATGGTATAGCTTGTATAAGCATACATGCAACAACGATAAGCCAGCCAGTTGCGAATTTTTTATTGTTATTACTCATCTTAATAATTTCTCCTTTTTTTGTTTTTAAATAATTTGTAAAATAGGCACTCAACTTAATTAAAACTTAATTAAAAAAAGAAATAATCTACTGCATAATAGGATAACATAGTATTAAAGGATAAAAAAAGGGAAGAAAAATGAATAAAAATGAAAATTGAGTCAATAAAAATCAAATAAAATAATATAAATTCAAATTGGTTAATTATAATAAACAATATATAATGATAATATAATTTAAAATTCCTTTATAAATAGGAGGGAATTTGGTGGAAATAGGAGGGAAAATTTTGAATAATACGACATTTGGTCAGTTAATAGAAAAGCTACTATATTTGACTAATCAGAAAAAGGGAACTTTAGCAAAAGAATTAGGATATGATATTTCATACATTAGTAAGTGGATTAATACAAAGAATTTACCTAGTCAAAAGAATATAAATCAAGTATGCAAAGTAACAGCTCAGTTTATAGTAAGGTCATTAAATGATGGTACAAGACAAGAATTCTTAGATTACTTTGAACTAAATGATGATATTTATAATGATGAAGATATAAAAAGATATATTGAAAGAGGTTTAAAAGAATCTTATACAGTAACTGCTGAAATGAAAAATATGAGTATATATAGGGATACTTACTCAGAGGAACATAGCAATAGTGTTACTCATATAAATCCAAGTCTTAGAAAAGCATATTTAAATAATGATGCAGAAGTATTTTTTAAGAAGAATGGAAAATTAGATATTATAATTTCCGCAAACTTATACAACCTAAATAAAGATGATAAAAAGGCTATATCACTAATGAAAAAAACATTTCATAACATGGAACCAAATAAAGCCATTAGAATAAGATTTCTAATGGGATTTGATAGAAATTCTAAGGATATTATATATAATACAATACTAGTTATAAATATGGCAACTACATATCCAGATATAGACTTTAAGGTATATAATTGCGAAGTAGATCCTAATGCAATAATATCTGTAATTAAAGATAATACATTCCATAGTGCAGTATTTGCAAAGGATAAGAGATGTTTATTTACAACTATGTCTAAAGAAAAAAATGTAGTGGATGAAATGTATTATAGTTTAAGTGATATGTTAAGAAATCAAGGTGTTAAGGTTTTTGAAGAAATCGAGCCATTAAAAATGATAAAGAACCAAAAATATATTCAGTATACTATGGGAAGTGATTTAAGATGGCTTATAGGATCTATAAATGAATTACTTATGCCTGAAGATTTATTTATGGAAATAGGAAAAATGGCATTTGGAGATAATTTAGAAATAATGGATGAATTGCAAAAGATAAATTTATTTCTTCAAAATGTAACATATACATCAAATCTAAAGATACTTATTTATGAATCGGAGTTAAAGAGATATATATCAACAGGTGAGCTAAGGTTTTTTAATAT
>CALESE010000077.1 GCA_937907205.1 uncultured Romboutsia sp.
CCTCATAAAGAGTATTAACAAAAATAAAAAAGCGTAGACTTTGTCTACGCTCTGTGCTATGGATATAATATCCATAGCATTTTTTACATACAGGAGTTTATATTATTTGAAAAATTTTTGATAACCTATGAACAGAAGATATATCCGTAATTTTACATATGTAAAAAATGATATTTTGATCAATGTACATAGTCGTTGGCTATATAAGCGAAGCGAATTTTTTATTTTAAATTGGAATTTTTATTTATATTTATAGTAAAACTATAAATATAAAACTATCTTGAAGATAACCAATTTATATAAATTATTGAAATAAAGGAGTAATAAGTATGAATAAAAATTTATTGAGAGTTATACCTCTTGGAGGATTGGGTGAGATTGGGAAAAATATAACTGCTATAGAATACGATGATGAAATAATAATAATTGACTGTGGGTTAGCATTTCCAGATGAAGATATGTATGGTGTTGACTTAGTTATACCAGATATCAAATATTTACTAGATAAAGTAGATAGAATAAAAGGGCTGTTTTTGACACATGGTCATGAAGACCATATTGGAGCAATACCATATATTTTAAAACAGATTAACATACCTATATATGGAACAAATCTTACAATAGGATTAGTTGAAAATAAGTTAAAAGAGCATAAAATACTTAACGATTGTAAACTAAATTCAGTTCATAGTGGGGATATAATAAAATTAGGGAATATAAGCATCGAATTTATAAAAGTAACACATAGTATAGCAGATGCATGTGCTTTGGCAATATATACACCAATGGGTATAATCCTTCATACAGGAGACTTTAAAATAGATTATACTCCTATAGATGATAGAATAACTGACTTAGGTAGGATATCTGAACTAGGAAAAAAAGGGATATTATTACTAATGGCAGATAGTACAAATGTAGAAAGAAAAGGCCATTCTTTATCAGAAAAAACAATAGGGGATGCTTTAATAAGGTTAATTTCATCTGCAAAAGGAAGAGTTATAGTAGCTACATTTGCATCAAATATACATAGAATGCAGCAGATAGCAGATGCCTCTATAATTTATAATAGAAAAATTGCTTTTAGTGGAAAAAGTATGGAGAATATATCACAAGTAGCAATAGAATTAGGTTATCTTCATATACCAGAAGAATCTATTATAAATATAGAGGAAATAAATAATTATAAAAGTAATGAAATTACAATAATAACTACAGGAAGTCAAGGAGAGCAAATGGCAGGACTTTCAAGAATAGCATTTGGTTCTCATAAATTAATAGAGATTCAAAAAGAAGATTTATTTATAATATCGGCTTCTCCAATACCTGGAAATGATAAAATGGTATCGAGAGTTATAAATCAGCTATATAGAAAAGGTGTAGAAGTAATATATGAAGATTTAGAAGATATACATGTATCTGGTCATGCTTATCAAGAGGAGCTAAAACTAATTCATAGATTAGCAAAACCAAAATACTTTATTCCAGTTCATGGAGAGTATAGGCACCTAAAGCACCATAGTGATTTAGCTATAAAATTAGGTATGAATCCAAAAGATGTATTTATTCTAGAAACTGGACAGGTATTAGAAATTTCCAAAGAAGGTGCAAATTCAAGAAAGAAAATCCATACAGGAGTAATATTTGTTGATGGTATAGGAGTTGGTGATGTAGGAAATATTGTACTTCGAGATAGAAGAGATCTAGCTAACCATGGTATGGTTACTATTGTAGTTGTAATAAATAAGATAGATTATGAAATAATTTCTGGTCCAGATATTATAACAAGAGGATTTATTTATGCTCGTGAAAGTGAAGATTTAATAAATAAAATAAAAGAAATAGCACAAATTGAAATACAAGAGTGTTTAGATAATAAAATATTAGAATGGCAAGTAATGAAAAATAGTGTTAAAAAGTCAGTAGAACATCATATATACCATAAAACAAAAAGAAGGCCAAGTGTATTTACTATAATAATGGAAATATAAATAAATATTTGGGGCAAATATATAATGTTAAAAATAAAAAAATAATAACAAAATTAAGACTAGCTTCATAGTATATATTAGGAGTTAAGCTCCAGACATAAAAATACTAGGGGGTAGTAAAATGTTAGAAAGAATATTTGGAGACAATGTATTTTTTGGTGGAGGAGCATGGTGGATAATAGTATTATTCTTTTTGTTCTTAGCGTTTGGAGATACATGGGTAGATATTGATATATCTGCATGGATACCATTCTTAATATTATTATTAATAGTATGTTCATCTATTGATGGTTTTGACGGACCAGGATGTTAATAAATTAAAATAGACTATCATTTGATAGTCTATTTTAATTTATTAGGAAACCATATAAATTCACATAAAAATAACATTAATTTAGTTATAATTAATTTGTCGAACATATCGACAAAAAAGTTAATAATTAAAATTTTTTATAGGAAAATAATCTTGAAATATAGCAAACTTAAATGTATAATATAACCTTGAGTAAAATATAATTGAAAAAGATACCGATAGAGTATCAAGTAGATTTTATTGTATTAACAAGCGAAATTTTACTTAAAATAAATATAAATATACAGTTATCAAAAATTAAATAATTTAGTGAGGTGTTAATATGAAAATCGGATTTGACCACAAGAAATACCTAGAAGAACAATCTAAGTACATATTAGAAAGGGTTAATAACTTTGATAAGTTATATCTAGAATTTGGTGGTAAATTAATAGGAGATTTGCATGCTAAGAGAATATTACCTGGATTTGATGAAAATGCAAAAATAAAAGTATTACAACATATGAAAGAATCAGTTGAAGTTGTTATATGTGTTTATGCAGGTGATATCGAAAGAAATAAGATCAGAGGAGATTACGGGATAACATATGATATGGAAGTTCTAAGATTAATAGATGATTTAAGATCTTATGAATTAGATGTAAATAGTGTAGTAATTACTAGATTTGAAGGACAACCTGCTACAACAGTATTTATAAATAAGTTAGAGAGAATGGGGATAAAAGTTTATAAGCATGCTCCAACTAAAGGATATCCAACTGATGTAGATACAATAGTAAGTGAAGAAGGATATGGAGCTAATCCATATATAGAAACTACTAAACCGATAGTTGTTGTTACAGCTCCAGGACCAAACAGTGGAAAATTAGGAACTTGTTTAAGTCAGTTATATCATGAAAACCAAAGAGGTAATAGCGTTGGATACTCTAAGTTTGAAACATTCCCAGTTTGGAATTTACCACTTAAGCATCCAGTAAATATAGCATATGAAGCTGCAACTGTTGATTTAAAAGATGTTAATATGATAGATTCATTTCACCTTGAAAAATACGGTGAAATGTCAGTAAATTACAATAGAGATTTAGAGCTATTCCCAGTTCTTAAAAAGATAATAGAAAAAATAACAGGAAAAGAATCTATATTCCAATCACCAACAGATATGGGAGTTAATAGAGTTGGATTTGGTATAATTGATGATGAGGTTGTTAGAGAAGCATCTAAGCAAGAAATAATAAGAAGATACTTTAAAACTGCTTGCGAATATAAAAAAGGTCAATTTGACAAGAGTGCATATGATACTATTCAACTTATAATGAGTGAAGTAGGATTAAGGCCTGAAGATAGAAATGTTGTTATTCCAGCAAGAAATTATAGCACTAAATTAAAAGAAAATGCAGCAAAAGATAGTACTTGTCCAGTAGTTGCATTAGAATTAAATGATGGAACAATAGTTACCGGTAAAGGTTCAAACTTAATGAACACAAGTGCGGCAGTTATATTAAATGCTGTAAAGCACTTAGCTAATATATCAGATGATATACATTTATTAGCACCAGCGGTTGTTGAACCAATTGTAAACTTAAAAACAAAAACATTAGCAAGTAGAACTCCTGAGTTAAGTTGTGAAGAAGTTTTAACTACATTAAGCATATGTGCAGTTACAAATCCAACAGCTCATGTAGTACTTGAAAAGTTACCTTTATTAAAAGGAGCTCAAGCTCATTCAACAACTATATTAAGTAAAAATGATGAGCAGACATTTAGAGAGCTTGGAATAGATGTTACATGTGATCCAGAGTACCCATCACAAAACTTATATTATGCAAATTAATTAAAAAGAGAGAAAATATAAGACCATATTACATCCGTTGTAGTATGGTCTTTATTATATAAAGTTATATAACTCTAAAAATAAAATAAATATAAATATACAGTCATCAAGAACGTAAATAACTTAGTTCCTTGGAATACCTATTTTAAAGGTTTTTTGAAAAATTTGCAAGTTATTTTAAAAAAAAGTATAAAAAATAATGAAAAGGTAATAGATTTAGATTCATTTTATGTGTTACAATATTAAATCTAACTGAAAAAAAGAATGCACAAATATAACTATATTTTAATATATAGGTAGTATAAATAATATTACCATTTTAAAATAACAAGCTATAATAGCATGATTATAATAAGTTGATAAATCCATGGAATAAACTTTCCGTGGATTTTTTAGATAGTAAGAAAATGAGATTTATTATTATTAAAGATTAGATGTTAATAAAGGGGAGTTTGATATGATAGTAGATAGCTATAAAAAGGTTAAAAAGGTTTTATGGACAATATTAGTTTATAATTTTATAGTTTCATTTACAAAAATAATAATAGGTATTTCGATTAAAAGTGCAAGTATGACAGCTGATGGTTTTCATTCATTTTCAGATGGTGCATCAAATATAGTTGGAATAATAGGTGTTAGTATGGCTTCTAAGCCAAAAGATAAAAAGCATCCTTATGGTCATAAAAAATTTGAAATAATGGCTAGTATGTTTATAGGTGGCATGTTATTAATGATGGCTTTTAAAATAATATTAGATGCTATATCAAGATTTACAAATCCTGTAATACCACTTATAACAAATGAAAGTTTATTAGCTCTTATAGGGACTCTTATAATAAATATATTTGTATGTATATACGAATACAACATAGGTAATAAGTTAAACAGTCATATATTAGTTTCTGATTCAATTCATACAAGAAGTGATATATTAGTATCAATAGGAGTATTATTTAGCTTAATATGTGTAAAGTTTGGATTATCACCTTTAATTGATTCAATAGCATCTTTAGTAGTAGCAGGAGTTATATTATTGTCTTCTTATGAAATATTTAAATCAACTACATCTATTTTAGTAGACAGCGCAATTATTGATGATAAAGATATAGAAAATATAATAAAAAGCATAGATACTGTAAGAGGAGTTCATAATATAAGAAGTAGAGGTAGTGAAAATGATATTCATATAGATATGCATATATTAGTTGATCCAAATACTAGTGTAGAAGATTCTCACAAGTTAGCTCATGATATAGAGATAAAAATAAAAGAAGAATTAAATGAAAATGCACAAGTAATTGTTCATATAGAACCATATTATGAAAATTATAGAGGGTAGATTAACACCGAGTTATGTTATTTTTAAAAGTTAAATGAAATGAAAAATAGATAAATTAAAGAATTAGTAGAAAAATGGATACATATGTATCCATTATTCTATTAATATTGACTCAACCTTATCTTTATCAATAATTTTTATAAAATCTTTAGAATAATCTATAAGATTATCCTTTTTCATATTTATAAGCTCCCTTGATAAAGAAGGTCTAGGTATACCTAGAATTTCAGAGAGTTTTTGCTTAGTCATATTTAGTTTTATTGTGGAAGTATTTTGAATATTTGATTCTGACATTAAATAATAGCATATCTTGTGTCGTATGCTTGTAAATGATAAACTTGTTATAGACTTATTTAGATTAATTATTTTATTTGTTAATTCATTCAAAAACATATTTAAAAATGTTGGGTTATTAGTACAGAATTTTATAAAATCATTCTTTGATATAAACATTATTTCACTTGAGGTAGATGATATAACTGTTGCAGGGTATTCTTGGGCATCTGAAAATGCTATAACTTCACCGAATAAATTCCCGCTACTAAAAGAAGATAAGTGAATAGTATTATTACTTGTCAAAATTCTTTTAATATCAATATTACCAGATATTACAAGCCCCACTTTTGTACAAGGGCTTCCCTCAAGGGCTATAATATCATTTTTGGAATAATGTATTAGTTTATAGTTATAATCTTTGAAAAAGTTTATTATTTCTTCTTTTGTCTTTTTTTTAAACATTATTAAATCTCCAATAAAAATAGTATTTTCATTAGTGTAACATAAGTTACTATAAATATATAGATATACACTACATTAGTTTATCATTGAGACTGTATATTATATAAATAATGTAAAAAAATTTAATATTAAAAATTTAAAATATAGTTGCTAAAT
>CALESE010000078.1 GCA_937907205.1 uncultured Romboutsia sp.
TCCACATTTAGGACAAGTCCATTCTCTAAGTCCTAAGTTCTTTACTAATGGATTTTTATAACCACATTCGCTACATAATTGGGAACTTGCAAAATTCTTATCTGCTATTATTATTTCTCTTCCATACCATTTAGCTTTGTATTCTAACATTCTTCTAAATTCCGACCAACTTGCTTCGCTTATAGCTTTCGCTAATTTATGATTTTTTACCATATTCTTTATCTTTAAGTCCTCAATAACTATAACTTGGTTTTCGTTTATTAGTTTAGTTGATAACTTATTTAGGAAATCTGCTCTTTGGTCTACTATCTTTTGATGTAGTCTTGCCACCTTTAACCTAGCTTTATATCTGTTATTACTTCCTTTTTGCTTTCTTGATAAATCCTTTTGTAATTTAGCTAATCTTTTTTCAGTTTTTCTAAAGTGTTTAGGATTATCTACTCTAAAACCATCACTACATATTGCAAACTCTTTTAGCCCTAAATCTATACCTATTTTTTTATCAATAGGTTCTAGTTGCTCTATTTCAGTATCTATTAATACAGAAATATAATATCTATTACTTGGTGTTTTAGATATAGTACAACTCTTAATTGCTCCATCAAATAACCTGTGTTGTTTGATTCTAACCATTGATTTTAATTTAGGAAGTTTTATATATCCATTTTCTATATACACAGTACCTTTTTGATTATTTGTAGTATAACTATGATAGTTAGTTTTCTTTGATTTATACTTAGGAAATCCTACTGATTTATTTCTAAAAAAGTTTCTATAGGCTTTATCTAAATTAATTTGTTCATTTGCTAGTGCTAAACTATCAACTTCTTTTAAGAACTCATATTTCTTTTTATACTGTGCAGGGGTAGGATATTTAATTTTCTTTATATCTAAATCTTTATTTTCTTCATATGATTTTATCCTATCGGATAACATAAGATTATAAATAAGTCTGCTACACCCAAAAGTTTTAGCAAAATATTCTTTTTGTTCATTATTTGGATATAACCTATATTTATAAGCTCTTAGCATACTACCCCTCCTTTCCTTGATTTCCTATGTATTGCTTTACAACTTCCAATGGAGCGCCGCCAGTTGTTACCAAACAATAACTTTTACTCCAAAAATATTCTTTCCATAAATATTTACGAATACTAGGAAATTCATTCTTTATTCTTCTGCTTGATGCAGATTTATAAGCATTTAGTAATTTTGATATTTCTGTATTAGGCTTTGCTTTGAATAATAAGTGTACATGGTCAACATCATGATTCCATTCTATCAACTCTACACCATAATTAGGTGCAATATCTACAAATATATCTTTTAGCCTATCTGATATAGAATCATTTATTACTTTTCTTCTATATTTGATACACATAACTAAATGATAATGCAGTAAGAATACTGAATGATTATTACTATCTAATTTCATTGTAATTACTCCTTTTTACTTTGTACCACTGAATTGATAATACAATATATTTTTATGAAAATCAAGTAAAAAAAGAACCTCTCGGTTAGGCTTACATCCTCCACCTCCTACGGTGAGGAAGAGGAATTACGCCTTATAGGTTAAAAAAGACTATACAAATCCATAATTGATTTATACAGCCTTTTTATTCATTGATAACTTTTTTGAAACTTTATGATAATTTAAATTTTGAATTTATACATCTTATTTACATTTTAGATGTATTTTTTTCAAATTTAATTCTTTCTGTTCTATTACCTATACTAGAAACATCTTTTATATCTTTATTTTTATGCAAATTTATTGGATCTAAATCTTGTGGGAATTGTACACTTTTATACCAGTTTGTAATTTGTTCAGAATCTACTGTTGAATCATCCGTATCTATATAGAAATAAACTAAATTAACTCCATTATGTTCATAAGATCCTATAGAGTATTCTATATCATTAGTTTCATAATTACCTTTCCCTTCTTCTATAGTTTCCCCTGATATATCTGTTGGAGAACACTTACATGCATATACAACATATAATCTTCTAGCACCACCAGTTATTCTTCTTTCAAATAGAAATGCTCCTATAGGTGCTTCATCTACATCAGACACAGAAATTCCACCTTTAACGGCTTTATTACCAAATAATAAGACTCTTTCTTCTTTACTTAATCCTAATAAAGTTATCGATCCATCTCCACCACCATATAAAAATTCATTTATAACAGCTATATTATCAGCCCATTCTTGTATATTCTCATACTTGAATTTATTCTCTATTTTTTTAGCATGATATATGTGAACTGGAGTCTCAAATGTAGAACCATTAAATGGAGCAAAATGTATATTACTTAATCCTAAGCATGATTTTGTTTTCTTCATAATATCCCTTCTTTCATTTATTTTTTACAATCTTTAATTAATATTTTTTTATTTTGAATACAAAAAGAGTAGTTTCGTATACAAAACTACTCTTTAATATCATCTATATCCATTACATATATAAAGTCCATGCTCTTCCCATGAACTTCTTCTCCTTTTAAATCATTACCACCATCATATATAAAGTCATTTTCTTTTAATAATGATTTAATCTTTCTATATTTATTTATATTATCTAAATCCTTATACCAATAAGTAACATTTATATAATATGTTTCTGAAATGTTACCTTCAGTTGTTATATTTGAATCTTTATCATTATATATACTAAACACTATGTATTCATCTAAAGACTCTGTATTATCTAATTCTTCCCATCCTATGTCTATTCCAAATTGCTCAAGTAAATCAACTAATATTTGATGCATTTGTTCCACCTACTTTTTAATTCCTGATGTTATCTCTTTCATAGCAACTTCGCCCATTTTTTTATTTGCCTTAGATACAGAATTATTAAATGATTTTTTCATCCATTTCTTAC
>CALESE010000079.1 GCA_937907205.1 uncultured Romboutsia sp.
TACATGATACAGTACATGAAATGTGTAAAGATGAAGCAAGACATGGTAAAGCATTTTTAGGATTACTAGAAAGGCATTTTAATAAATAATAAAAAATGTTTTAAGTTAAATTTTAGTGGGTATATATTTAATATAATAGTAATCGTTATTATTATTAATTAAATTGATTATTTATGGAGGATATTGAAATGAAAAAATTTGTATGTGTAGTTTGTGGATATATACATGAAGGAGAAACTGCTCCAGAAGTATGTCCAGTATGTAAAGTAGGAGCTGACAAGTTCGAAGAAATGAAGGGTGAAATGAAATGGGCTGATGAGCATAGAATAGGTGTAGCAGCTGGAGTAGATGAAGAAATATTAGAAGGATTAAGAGCTAACTTTGTTGGAGAATGTACAGAAGTAGGAATGTACTTAGCAATGAGTAGACAAGCAGATAGAGAAGGATTCCCAGAAGTTGCAGAAGCTTATAAGAGAATAGCTTTTGAAGAAGCAGAACATGCAGCTAAATTTGCTGAATTATTAGGGGAAGTAGTTGTAGCTGATACTAAGAAGAACTTAGAAATGAGAGTTGAAGCTGAATATGGTGCAACTGAAGGTAAATTAAAAATAGCTAAGAGAGCTAAAGAATTAGGATTAGATGCTATACATGATACAGTACATGAAATGTGTAAAGATGAAGCAAGACATGGTAAAGCATTCTTAGGATTATTAGAAAGACATTTTGGGAATTAAGATTTAATTAAAAAGTGTACTATATGTAAAAATACATATAGTATACTTTTTTTAATTAGAAAGGTTATTATCATCCCCATTTTGATTCTTAAAAGGATATGAATTAGCTGTATTGATAACTCTAAAATTTACTACATTAGTAGTTTCACTGTCAGTGCTTTCTATAATGTCCAAACTATCTTTTATTTGATTACGCTGATCATCGTATTTGTCTATTGAATAAGTTTTATCTAAATTATCATTTATAATTTCTTTACTCATAATAAATCTCCTTAATAGTTATTTAAACAATAGTTTTTCTAAAATATTGTATTATATACATTAAATATGCAAAATGTATAGTAAATTTAGTATATGTTTTAGGAAATTCAGTAGATTTGAATAATATTTACTTTTTAGAAGATACTAATAAAAAATATTATAAGGAGATATAACGTGAAAAAGCTATTATATATAAGTGTAAACTCAAAGCCAGAGAATCTATCAGCAAGTAAGACTGTTGCTAGAAAATTTATAAATAAATTTTTAGAAAAAAATAAAGATTTCATAGTTGAGGAAGTAGATTTGTATAAAGAGCATATACCAAGACTTGAATATCAATACTTTGAAAAAAGAAATGCTCTAATAAAAGAAGAAGATGCAAAAAAATTAGATGATAAAGAGCGAAAAGAAATTGAGAAGATAAGAAAACTTTGTGACCAATTTGTAAATGCAAATGTATATGTTATAGCATCACCTATGTGGAGTTTATCTTTTCCATCACCACTTAAAGAGTATATAGATTGCATAGTTCAAGATGGTAAAACAATTAAATTTGTAGAAAATAAGCCACAGGGTACCTTAAATGATATAGATAGAAGTATGGTATATATACAAGCATCTGGAGGACACATACCTTGGATGCTAAAACCTATAATGAACAAAGGATTAAATTATATAGAAAGTATAATGAAGTTTATAGGTATAAAGAAATTCGATGAGTTATTAGTTGATGGAACGGGAACAACAGAAGAAGAGAAACAAAGTGCTATAGAAACAGCAGAAAGAGAAATAGAAGATATAATTAACTCTATGAAATTTTAAATTTATATAATAGTGATAAAAGAAAGAAAATTAAACATACTATAAAGAGAAGTAAAATTTAAAAATATAATTTTAATACGACACAAATATACAAAAGCATACTAGGAGGAATAACCATGAAAAAAAATAGAAAAAAATTTTTTACAATTTTATCAACAGGATTAATCTCATTTAATATATTAACTATTACTCAAAGTAATATATATGGTTATACCAAAGAAGAAACTTCTATTCATAAAAAGGTTGCATATATAACAATAGATGATGGTCCATCTAAGTATACTGATGAGATTATTAGTTTACTAAATAAACATAATGCAAAAGCAACATTTTTTATGATAGATAGGAATATGAAAAGCTATCCAAATCAAGTTAAAAAAATTATTGATAATGGAAATACAGCAGGTTTTCATAGCGTATCTCATGATATAAATAAGTTGTACGAAAATGATATGTCAGCAAAAAATGAGTTTGATATAAATAAAGAAACATTTTATGACATTACAGGAAAAGAGTCAAATCTTGTAAGATTACCTTATGGAAGTAAACCATATGCATCAGAAAAATCATATGAAGCATTAGTTGATGCAAGTTATAAGGTATGGGATTGGAATATTGATACACAAGATTGGAAATTAAATTCAGATGAGATATTAGAAAATGTTAAAAGATATTCTAAAAATAAAGATAAATTAGTTATTTTAATTCACGAGAGAAAACAAACTGTAGAAGCATTAGATTCTATATTAAGCTATTTAACTAAAGAAGGATATGAATTACTTCCTATAAGTCAAAATCAAGATCCAGAAAACTTTTGGCTAGATAATTTATATAAATAAATACACATAAATTGTAATCTAGTGATAAATAATACAAATTTGAATATAATTTATATTAACAAGAATGACCGTAAAGGAGCTAAGCGAATTTATGGAAAACAGAAATAGGTTAAAAGTAAAAAAAAAAGTAAGAAAAATAAAAAAAAATATTAGAAAAGAAGCGAGTAGAATAACACTACAAGAAAAATGTAATAATGAAAATGGAGATAAAGGTCTAAATCTTGCCAGGTTCTCATATGCAGATTTTGTAGTAATGTCTTCTGCAATAGCTTATGGAATTGTTGATTCAGTAAATCAAGAGGATTTAGGTATAATATTGTCATTTTTAGGAATGATTACAGCAGATATAGCATTACTACAAACTAAAAGTAGTATAGAGAAATTTAGACAATATCAAAGTGGTCAGCAAAGTGAAGAAGAGATTGAAGAAGATGTTATAGCTGAGCAAATATCAGAAGAGGATATTATTGATGAAACATTAGATGTTGAAACTGTTCCATTTTTAACAACAGCAAGAAATGATAAATCAAGCAAGGTAAAAAAAAGAAAAAGAGTAAAAAAAATAAAAAGGATAAGAAAAAAATAA
The DNA here is from genome assembly GCA_937907205.1 of uncultured Romboutsia sp. Taxonomy (GTDB): domain Bacteria; phylum Bacillota; class Clostridia; order Peptostreptococcales; family Peptostreptococcaceae; genus Faecalimicrobium. The sequence continues at coordinate 3,243 of CALESE010000079.1, forward strand.
TTCTTTAGATTGATTAAATCAAAGAGTTATTTTTTTAGTTTTTGAGATTTAAATAAAAAATACTTAATTTGATAAAAAAGAGAAGTTTAGATAATTAATGATATTAAATATATGTACAAATATTAATTTTATTAAAATAAAGTAAATATTAAACAAATACAATGAAAAAAAGCAAAACAATTTATAACTTTATAAAAATATACAGAAATATGGAAAAACTTAAAATATTGACAAAATATATATTGACAGAAGAATGTTAATAATATATC
>CALESE010000080.1 GCA_937907205.1 uncultured Romboutsia sp.
CCTAGAGAATTTATTAAATCATCATCAATATTTTTCTTAGTTGTGTCATAAGCTATATATCTATATAAGCTATCATTGTTATCAATTATATTCACATTTCCTACTTTAAATTGCTTATTAGAATCTGTGTTATTATTATGAACTCGTATGAGCATCTCTAAGTACTCTCTAACAGTTGCATTATGTATTTCTTTATGCGATTGATAAGTATCTAATAAATAAGCTAATTCACTTTCACATACAAAAGTTTTACTAACTAGTCCACTACTATCCATACTATTGCTTGTGGTTAATACTCTCCCTATGAATTCATATTTATTTGTTTTTATATTTAATACTTTTACTAAAGTAGAAAGAGGAGTTATAAGATTGTATCCATTATTGTTTGGATAAATAGTAAAAGTGAAACTATCAATCGTATTTATACCTTGCTTAATAGTTCCACTTATTTTACTTGCTTTATTATTAGTTGAAACTTGATTTATAACAGTCTCAACATTATCATTTATTATAGTTACAAGATACATTAAAGCACCTCTTTTCTAAATTTAAATTCAATAGATCCATTACCTTTTATTAGCATATTATTTTCACCAACAGATAACTCAAATCTATAATCTTCACTAGTTCCATGTTTAAACATATATGTAACACCATCTTTTATAACTTCCATATTACTTGAACAAATAACAACTGGAACTATATTAATAGCACTAATATTATATATAGATACCTCTTTACTTCCTGATATATTAAAACTAGTATCTTGTAGTACATCTAATTCAAAATTAAACTCATCCCATAAATTATTTCCTTCATAAGATTCTCCAATTTTAAATGGATATGCTGTAAATGTAATAGTTATAAAACCATGTTTTTTATTAGGATCAAATCTTTTATCATCTACATCACCTTCACATTCAGCTAAAAAATAATATCCTTTTATGAAGTCATCCCTTAAAGTTTTTTTATTTCCATGTACAATCCATTTTAAAATATTTATGTATTTATATTCAAATTCCATAATGCTGTTACACTTTAATAGAAATGTATATTTTAAAGTTCTTTCGTTATAACATTCAGAACCATTTATATTTGAAAAGTCATAGTACCCATTTAAAAATGGAACACTTTTTTTTACTTTTATTTTTGAAGGAGTTGTTATATATCTGTCAGTAAGAATTAATCCAAAATCTTTATAGCTATGTAAATTATTTAATGTAATTCCAGCTTTCATTTATATTAACAATCCCCTTTCAGTTAAATTTAATCTATTTCCATTTACCGAATCAAATTTACTAGCTGTTGTTTTTGCAAGTGTTGTTCCATCTATATTAAATGTTGCTTCTACTTGTATATTACTAGAGAATGCATCAATTAAATTATTAAGTACAGATACAACATTATTTAGTGTATTTTCAATTGTTTTTATAGAAGACATATTTTGTTCATAACTATACTCATTATCTTTACTATTTCTAGTTCTAGCAATTATATTAGATGAATTATTTGATCTGTAATATGCTCCAGATATATCAAACTCACTTATATCAGGTGTTCTTATTTTAGCTAAAGTTTTAATATTATTTATTATGCCTGGATTATCAATATTTCTCGTAGATGCATTTTCATTAGAAATAGTATTTGTAGATATTGTCTTATTAATTTTAGCAGTTATAGGTTTACTATAAGCAGTTCTTATTCTGTTCCAATCAGAAATAGCTTTATCAGCCATTTTTGATGTAGATGTTGTAACGCCTTTGTACATTTCAGTGGCAGAAATCCTAGCTTTTTTACTCATAGCATTTGCAGAATCTCTTACTCCGTTGTGCATATGGCTTGCATCTTGTCTACTTTTTTGAGCCATTTTTGATGTAGATGTAGTGACACCTTTATACATGTTAGTAGCACTTTGTTTACTTTTCTTTTCCATCATATGCATACTAGTAGAAACACCCTTATACATATTGGTAGCTTCTTGTTGCATATTATTATTAACGCCACTCATGCTACCTTTTACGTTTTGTTCCATTTGTTTAGATGAATTAGAAACTTTTTTACTTGTGTTTTCTATATTTTTAGCTGCAGCATCACCGCCTTGCTTAGTGCTTTTATCTAAGTTTACTGCAGTTTCATTAAATTCTTTTGATACACCATCTTTTGTATTCTTAGCATTTTGAATAGCTTTTGTTCCACCATTTTTAGTATGTTCATCAAGACTATTTTCAATCTCAGTTAATGTATAATTAATATTATTACCCATAGCATCAATATTTGATGAACCATCTGAGTTTATTTGTTCAAAGTAAACTAACATTTGTTCCTTCATTTGTGAAACAAATTCAGGATGATCTTTAGCCATAGTTTCAAGTCTACCTCTGATATGCCCTTCCATATCTGCTACAGCATCTTTTCCAGTTAATGCAATTCCACCAAATAGATCTTTCCAATGTCCACCCATATTTGATAATTGTTGAATAGTAGTATCACTCATATTATTTATAGAACTAACTATATTATTAACAGCACTATCCATACCAAACTGGGATATATTAGATATACTATCAAACATATTTTGAGCAGATTGTTTAACTCTTTCAGAGCCATCTACTACATTTCTATCAATTAAATTCATAGCTTCTGAAATATCTTGACTTATTTTATCAGATGTGAACTCACCACTTTTAGCCATACTCTCAAGGTTTGAAGTAAATTTATTTTTAGCATCTTCTTTGCTCATATTTTCATATATACCTTCAAATAATACAGCCATAGTATCTGATGTACCACGAAGTATAGTTAATGTTTTAGAATCTAGCCCTTGCATTCTGGTTACGAATGTATCTGCTATTTCACTGGCATTGTTCGCTGTAAGCTCAGGTAATTTTTTCAATGCAACATCAAAAGTACCAGTTAAGTTGTTTAATTCTCTTTCAGTCATTTCTCGCATTAATGCTATTCCATTAGTACTTTCACTTTGAATATTTGACATAGCTTTTGCTGTATTATTTTCTACTTTAGCCCAACCTTCTGACCAAATATCATCTATAGATTTAAAATCACCTGATAATATAGCCATAATTGTTTTACCAAGAGTTGATATTAATATACCTATGTTTCCTATAGATAATTCTACTGTTCCAGTCATAGACTCACAAATCATACTTATAGCTTGACCAAATACACCCCATTTTTCTTGTAGTTCAGTTAATTTTTCTTCGTTATCTCCTAGCTTAGCCATTACTGCTATTAACATACCCACTAAAGCAACTAATCCTGCAGGTCCTGATACAAGGGAAATAGCACCTTTTAATAATCCAAACATCTTTATATTATTTGAAGCACCAGTTTTTAAGGCTCCAAATAAATTTACTGCATTACCACCAACTATAACTAATTGACCAAATGCCATAAGTAATGGTCCCACAACAGCAGCAACTCCAGCCATTGTAACTATATTTTTTTGAGCCTCTTCATCTAAACTACTAAACCAATTAGCAGCTTCTGTTAT
>CALESE010000081.1 GCA_937907205.1 uncultured Romboutsia sp.
TGAAAGCAGGCAAGTAAAACTTGAAGTTCCTTCGGAACACCACTGTATTTTTTATAGTAAAAATAAGGAGTGCCTAAAAGAAAAATGTCCTTTTTTTCCGAAAGTGTGAAGTTCTGTTTCATGCAAAGATTTGAAATAAAAATAATAAAAAATTTGCAATAAGGATATACTAATTATAATTTAGTATATCCTATATTAGCTATATTTAAAAGTTCTAGGGCATATTCATCAATTCTATAATCATTTTTATAATAGATATGTTTAATTCCAGATTGTATTAGTGCTTTTGTACAATTTAAGCAAGGAAAATGAGTAACATATATACTACATCCTTTAACTTTTATACCTTCTTTAGCACAATAATATAGTGCATTTTGCTCAGCATGTATTGTTCTTATACAATGGTTATCTCTCATTTTGTGTTCAGTATCTATGCAATGCTCATCACTAGAAATACTTCCATTATAACCTGTACTTACTATCCTATTATCATTATTTACAATTACAGCACCAACAAATGCTCTATCACAAGTACCTCTTTGTGCGATACTTTCTGCTATACCCATAAAATATTCTTGCCATGAACTTCTCATAGATTATTCCTCCAAAACTTGATACTTTTTTTCATTATATCATAATTTATAAGGAATATAACCATATGATTTATATACAAAATTGTTTACTTTGAAAATTTTAATGATATAATTATAGTTAGATGTCTAATTATTAGATATCTAATTTTTTTGTATAAATATAATTTGATAAAGAGGTGTTTAATATTAATAATAGAGGAGAAATAAACTTAAATAGGTTACACACTATATTAAGAAAAGTAATGAAATCGCATCGAAGATATGCTCATAACAAGTTTTTAAATGTTGGGCTTAGTGAAGGCAAGCCTAAGATATTAGATTTTTTATTTTATAACCCTGGGTGTAGCCAAAAGGAGCTAGCTAAACGTTGCAAGATAGAACCAGCTACGGTAACAAGTATATTAGTTGGTATGGAAAAAGAAGAACTTATATATAGAGAGAGAAACCCAAAAGATAAAAGAATATTAAATGTATACTTAACTAATAAAGGAAGGGAAGCACAAAAAATAGTTGATAAAATATTTATTGATTTAGATAATAAATGTTTTGAAGGATTCAGTAGTGAAGAAATAAATCAAACTATGTACCTATTAAACAAAATATATAAAAATATAGAAAAGGGAGAAGATTGTAGTGACTAAATTATTAAAATACATTAAAGGTTATGCGTTAATATGTGCTATATTAGCACCCTTAACTATGGCAGTGGAAGTGTTTATGGATTTACTTCAGCCAACATTAATGGCAAATATAATAGATATTGGAATTGCAAATAGAGATTTAAGTTATGTGCTTAAAACATCATTTACAATGTTGATTACATCGGGAATTAGTTTTATTGGTGGAATATCATGTTCATTTTTAGCAGCAACAGCAGCTCTTAAAATGGGTGAAAATTTAAGGTTTGGAGTATTTTCTAAAATTCAAACTCTTTCATTTTTAGAAATAGATAAATTTAAAACATCATCATTAATAACAAGACTTACAAATGATATAACACAAGTCCAAAATATTGTTCTTATGGGTCTTAGAATGATGGTAAGAGCACCACTTCTTGCTATAGGTGGATTATTTATGGCAGTTAGTTTAAGCTCTAAGTTATCTATTACGCTTTTATTTTCAGTGCCAATAATAGTTTTTGCTGTAATATTAATACTTAAGAAATCTATGCCACTATTTAAAGTAGTACAGGAAAAATTAGATAATATAAATATTGTTATGCGTGAAAGTATACTAGGTATTAGAGTTATAAAGTCATTTAATATTGAAAAGCATCAAGAAAATAGATTTGATGAAGTTAATAGTGAGCTAATGAACAATAGTATACGTTCTCAAAATATAAATTTAACTTTATGGCCAATATCAGCATTGGTTATGAATTTAAGTGTAGTAGCTGTTCTTTGGGTTGGTGGAAATATGGTTAACACTGGAGATCTTGAAGTTGGAAAAATTATGGCATTTATAAATTACTTAATGCAAATAATGAACTCAATAATTATGGTTATAGGAATGAGTTTAAGTTTCTCAAAAGCTAAAGCATCAGCTGATAGAATAAATGAAGTTTTAGATACACAAAGCTCTATAAATGATACAAAAAATCCTATAAGAATTGATAATTTTGATATAGAATTTAAAAATGTAAGTTTTAAATATAATGAAAATAGTGAATATGTGTTAGAAAATATATCATTTAAAGCAAAACAAGGCGAAAAAATTGGTATCATTGGATCAACTGGTTGTGGAAAAAGTACACTTATAAGCTTAATACCAAGACTTTATGATGTAAGTGAAGGAGAGGTATTAATTGGTGGAGTCAATGTATCTAATATAAGCTTGAGAGAATTAAGAGATAATATAGGAGTTGTATTACAAGATAGTATATTATTCTCTGGAACTATTGAAGATAATTTAAAGTTTGGAAATAAATTAGCAGATATAAATATGATGGAAGATGCATCTAGAGATGCACAAGCATATGAATTTATAAACAGCAAAGAAGAAGGTTATCAAAGTGTGGTTGAACAAAGAGGTAAAAATTTATCAGGAGGACAAAAACAACGTCTATCGATAGCAAGAACCTTAATAAAAAATCCTAAAATACTTATAATGGATGATTCATCAAGTGCTCTTGATATGCAAACAGAATCATATCTTCAAGAATCTATAAAAAATAGAATGAAAAATTCAACAATAATAACTATTGCTCAAAGAATATCAGGCGTTATGGATTGCGACAAAATTATAGTATTAGAAGATGGAAAGATATCTGATATAGGTACTCACAATGAATTACTATTAAATAGTGAAATATACAGAAGTATAGCCGTATCTCAATTAGGTGAGGAGGTAGCACAAAGTGTCTAAAAGTAAAGCCATAGAATTTGAAAATTCAAGACATAGACAAGCATTTATGCACAAAAAAGAAAAATTAAAAAATCCAAAGCATACTCTACTAAGATTATTAAAGTATTTAGGTAATAAAAAATATTCATTAATATATATACTATTATTTTGCTTACTTACAACGTTAGTGAGTATAATAGGAACAAAACTAAATGGTGAAGTTATAGATAAATATATAGTAGTAGGGGATATGGAAGGTCTTTTAAAAGTTTGTATTATATTAATTGGAATGTATATTATAAGTACTATATCAACTTTTATTCAAAATAGATTAATGGTTAATATAGCACAGACAACATCATCGGAAATAAGAAAAGATTTGTTTAAAAATATGCAAAAACTACCTATAAAATATTTTGATACTAATTCAAGTGGAGATTTAATGAGTAGGCTTACAAATGATATTGATAATATAAATACAACATTATCTCAAAGTATAACTCAATTTTTCTCAGGAATAATAAATATAATAGGAATGCTAATTGCAATGCTTATGCTTAGTCCAAAGCTTTCATTAATAGGTTTAATGACTACTCCTATAATGTTTATAGTAACTAGGTTAGTTATGAAATGTACTCAACCATATTTTATAAAGCAGCAAAGTGAATTAGGAAAACTAAATGGATATATAGAAGAGATAATATCAGGTCAAAAAGCTATATTATTATTTTCTCAAGAAGAAAAAGTTAAAAATGAATTTAAATCAATAAACTCAAACTTAACAAATAGTGCAATATTTGCACAAGCTTTATCTGGTTGTATGGGTCCGATTATGAATACATTAAGTAATCTTACTTATCTAATATTAGCTTTAAGTGGTGGCTATTTTATATTGAGTGGTATGGACTTAACTGTTGGGGCAGTATTTACTATTATATTATATATGAGAAACTTTAATAGACCTATAAATGAAATGTTAAATATAGCAAATACAATACAATCAGCATTAGCAGGTGCAGAAAGAGTATTTGAAGTTATTGATGAGAATAAAGAAAAAGACGATGAGTGTTCAATAGATGTGGAGTCTTTTGAAGGTGAGGTATGTTTGAGTGATGTTGACTTTTCTTATAATGAAGATAAACAAATACTTAAAAATATAAATTTAAAAGTATCAAAAGGTCAAACTGTTGCAATAGTAGGTCCAACAGGATCAGGAAAAACAACTATAATAAATTTATTGAATAAGTTTTATAATATAGATAGTGGAAAAATAAGAATAGATAATAAAGATATAAATAATATAAAATTAGAAAGTTTAAGAAAATCTATATCAATAGTTCTTCAAGATACATTTTTATTCTCTGTAAGTGTTAGAGAGAATATAAGATATGGAAGACCTAATGCAAGTGATAAAGAAATAGAAGAAGCTGCAAAACTTGCAAATGCACATCACTTTATAAAGCAGTTGCCTCAAGGGTATGATACTATTTTATCAGACAATGCAAGTAATTTATCACAAGGACAACGTCAACTACTTGCAATAGCAAGAGCGATACTTTCTAAATCATCAATATTGATATTAGATGAAGCAACTTCATCAATAGATACTCGTACAGAGATACATATACAAGAAGCTATGGATAATTTGATGAAAGGAAAAACTACATTTATAATAGCTCATAGATTAAGTACTATTAAAAATGCTGATATAATTATTGCAATAAAAGATGGAGAAATCGTTGAACGTGGAAATCATTTTGAATTATTAGAACAAGGTGGGTTCTATGCAAACTTATATAATAGTCAATTTAGAAGTGGACTTAGTATATAAAAAATTAATTCATGAAGATGTAATAAAATTTGTATATTCAAAAATAAATAAGTAAACAAAAACCGTACATTTTTATGTATGGTTTTTGTTTATGATAGATTGTCAATACAAGTGCAACACTTTATATTTATGTTGCATTAAA
>CALESE010000082.1 GCA_937907205.1 uncultured Romboutsia sp.
TCATAAAGAGTATTGACAAAAATAAAAAAGCGTAGACTTTGTCTACGCTCTGAAAATAGCTTAATAAGCTATTTTTTTAATTCTTTAGAATTTATTTTACTATTTTCTATTTCTTGTAATATATCGTTTAATTCTTTATCTAATCTAATAAAATCTTCAGAATTTACATTATAATTTAAAAATAAATTTTCTAAGTTAGATGCTGCAAGATTTATCTTATTAGTTGCATTTAAAAATAAATTAAAATTTCTACTATTCATAGCATTATGAAATTTTATTAAATCTTTTTCTATAAACTCAACAATTTTGTGTTCATTTATAAATGTACCTTGAGGTATAGGGTAAGGTTTGATTCTTTGTAGGAAATATTTATTTTTAGCATTAATATTATAGGTATATGAAACCTCTATATTATTTTCTAAATTAAATTTTATAAAATATAAAATACCTCTTACTTTTTTTATTTCAGAAGCACCTATTTGACGAAGCAATATTTCTATCGTATCACCTTTGGTAGTATTTGTATTCAAATTTATACAACCCCTTTATATATTAATTAAAACATTACTAATAAATAGACAGTAGATATAAGTATAGATAAAATCATTAAAGGAAAACCAAATTTAAAATACTCTTTAAAACTTAAAGGATAACCGTGTTTTTCTCCAATGCTAGCAAGTACTATATTAGCTGATGCTCCTACTAATGTTCCATTCCCTCCAAGACAGGCACCAAGTGATACAGCCCACCATAAGGGTTCTATATTTAAACCTTGAGTTTCCATTGTAAGTATAAGAGGTATAAGTGTAGCTACAAATGGTATATTATCTAAGAAAGATGATACTATGGCAGATAACCAAAGTATTATAAGCATAGTAAGAACAAGGTGTCCATCTGTTGCATCAATAAGAAATGTAGCTAACTTATTAATTAAACCTACTTCCTCTAAACCTCCAACTATTACAAATAAACCGGTAAAAAATAATATTGTAGACCACTCGACACTTGATAGTATCTCATCAATATCTTGTTTACCTATAAGTAACATAATTGTAGCTCCAGTTAAAGCAATAATACATGAGTCTAAGTTTAATTTATTATGAATCATAAATCCTAACAATATAAAAGCCATTACAATGATGCTTTTTATAAGTAATGATTTATCTTTAATAGATTTTTTTTCATCTAATTTTAATATGTTTCTAGCGCAATTTTTATCAATAGTTAACGTATCTTTAAATAAAAATTTAAAACAAATAATCATTATAAGTAATAATATAACTACAATTGGACCTAAATTTATCAAAAAGTCTATAAAACTAAGATTAGCAGCACTACCAATCATAATATTTGGTGGATCTCCAATTAATGTTGCGGTACCACCTATATTTGATGCTATTATTTGAGTAATTAAAAAAGGAATAGGATTAATTTTAAGTATGCTTGTTATGACAATAGTCATAGGTCCTATCAATAGTACAGTAGTTACATTATCTAAAAATGCAGACAAAATGGCTGTAATAAATACAAAGCTTATCATAATTTTCCAAGAGTCACCATTTGTTTTTTTTGCAGTCCAAATTGCAATATATTCGAATAGACCTGAGTTTTTGACAACTGCAACAAATAACATCATACCAATTAACACACCTATTGTATTAAAATCAATATAACTTAATCCAGACTCAAGAGGAATTATTTTAAATAAAATCATTAAAAGAGATCCCAAAAGTGATGCTACACATCGATTAACTTTTTCTGAAATAATAGCTACCATAACTAATAAAAAAATTAACGTAGCTATTATTTGTTCAGTTCCCAATATAATCTACCCCCTATCATATAGTATTTAAAAAATAAATTTTGTAACAATTTTAATTTAAAATATATAATTTTATATTCCTTTAAAAATTAACTTATTACAAATATAGGTAAATAAAAAATTAATCATACAGGAAAAGGTTTCTAATAGTAAAATTTAATATTAAAAAATGAAAATTGCAATATAAAAAAAATATTATGCAAAAAAATATTGAAAGTTATTTTAAATTGACATATAATAGATTTAAATGAAATATTAAAATAATAGTTATTCATTAATCTTTAATTTTAAAAAATTTAGTAATTAATTATATAAAAAATAAAATTTAAAGGGGGTAATAATATGGAAAAATTAAATAACTTAGTTATTGGTGTAAATGATTTTATATGGACATACATATTAATATTAATGCTAATAGTATTAGGATTTTATTTTACAATTAGGACAAGATTTGTTCAGTTTAGGTATTTTAAAGAAATGTTTATACTTTTAGGAGATGGAGCATCAAAAGACACAAATAAAGAAGGAAAAGTTTCTTCATTTCAAGCATTTTGTATAAGTACGGCTTCAAGAGTTGGGACAGGTAATATAGCAGGTATAGCACTTGCAGTTGTTGCAGGAGGACCAGGATCAATATTTTGGATGTGGCTTATAGCTTTAATTGGATCTGCATCAAGCTTTGTAGAAAGTACATTAGCGCAAATTTTCAAAGTAAAAGATGGAAATACATTTAGAGGTGGTCCAGCTTATTACATGGAAAAAGGTTTAAATAAAAAATGGATGGGAATAACATTCTCAATACTGATAACTATTTGCTTTGGATTTGTATTTAATGCAGTTCAGGCAAATACAGTTGCAGGTGCTTTTAGTAATGCATTTGGAATAAATAAATTAGCAATGGGTATTGTTCTTGCAATTTTAACAGGACTTGTAATATTTGGAGGAGTTCAAAGAATAGCTAAGGTGTCTGAAATAATAGTACCAGTTCTTGCAGGATTATATATATTAGTAGCAATATTTATAGTAGTTACGAATATAGGACAATTACCAGGAATATTAAAAATGATATTTGAAAGCGCATTTGACTTTAGAAGTGTTTCTATGGGTACTATGGGGGCTATTATGCTAACAGGTATTAAAAGAGGATTATTTTCTAATGAAGCAGGTATGGGTAGTGCACCAAATGCAGCAGCTACAGCAGATGTAACTCATCCTGTTAAGCAAGGTTTAATACAAACTTTAGGTGTGTTTACAGATACAATAGTTATATGTAGTTGTACAGCATTTATAATACTTTTATACCCAGAATATCAATCAACAGGACTTAATGGTATAGAATTAACTCAAGCTGCTCTTACTTCTCATATAGGATCTATAGGTTCTATATTTATAGCTATATGCATATTTTTATTTGCATTTAGTTCAATAGTAGGAAATTACTACTATGGTCAATCGAATATAGAATTTATGAGTGAAAATAAAACCATTTTAAATATATTTAGAGCGGGTGTAGTAGTTATGGTTTTATTTGGTTCATTAACTCAAATGAATATAGTTTGGAATTTAGCAGACGTATTTATGGGACTTATGGCAATAATAAACTTAATAGCTATAGTTCTTTTAGGAAAATATGCTTTTATGGCTTTAGATGATTACACTAATCAAAAGAAAGCTGGAATAAAAGATCCTATATTTAAAGCATCAAATATAAAAGGACTTGAAAATATAGAATGTTGGAATGATAATTCTGAACAAGCTGCATAAAGTAAAATACCTCAACTAGTGAAGTTGAGGTATTTTATTTTTTATACATATAATTATTTTTAAATTATATGTTATTATAATATTTGTGTAAAATTAATATAATTGATTTAAATTAAGGAGTGAACTTATGATAAATTATAAATATAATCTTCCAGTTGAAATAATCTTTAAATGTGGAGCAGTTAAAAGGATAGGAGAAATAATAAAAAATAATAATTTTAAAAAAGGTATTTTAATTTGTAGTGAACGTTTTATAAAAAATGATCAAGCTAATGAATTTATAAGACACTCAAATAATATTATAGAAAAAATACATTTTGGAATAAGTGCTAATCCTACAATAGAAGATGTTGAGAATACAACAAAAGCTATAAAGGAAAGTAAAGCAGATTTTGTAGTGGCTATAGGTGGGGGGAGCATATTAGATTGTGCTAAAATTTCATCAAGTATGGTAGCTATGAATATAGATATAAAAAGTTTTTTAGATAATAAAGTAGAAATAAATAAATCTATTCCATTGATAGCAATACCAACAACAGCAGGTACAGGAAGTGAAGTAACAAGTGTTTCTGTTATAAGCGATAAATTAACAGAAGATAAATTTCCTATAAAATCAAATTATCTACTTCCTAAAGTTGCAATTATAGACCCAGAATTAACATTAAGTGTTCCTAAAAGTATAACTGCAAGTTCTGGAATTGACGTATTATCACATGCACTTGAATCTTATTATAGTGTAAATAACAATCCAATATCAGATATATTAGCAATAGAGGCTATTAAATTGGTTATGAATAACTTAGAAAAAGTTATATTAGATGGTGAAAACCTAAAATATAGAGAAAATATGTGCCAGGCATCATTATTAGCAGGAATGGCTTTTTCAGTAACTGGAACAGCTGCTTGTCATGGGATATCATATCCATTAACAAGTAAGTACAATATACCTCATGGAGAGGCATGTGGACTTACTCAAGATAAAGTATTACTGTTAAATTCAAGTGTAGAATTTGATAGAATAGATAAATTAAGCAAATCTATTGGATATAAAAATGTAGAAGAGTTTGCAAAGGATATATATAAGCTAAAAGAAAAAATAGGTTTAGCTAATAAATTAAGAGATTATAATATAAAAGAAAATGATTTGGAAAAAATAGCAAGTTTATGTACATCTCCAAATATATTATCAAATCCATATAAATTCAATAAAGATAAGATTTTAAATTTACTGGAAAGTATTTATTAAAATTAAAGTAAGGAGCATACAAATGAGTATAAAACCTTTAGATATATTATCTAAGTATTATGGATATACAAGCTTTAGAAAAGGACAAGAGGATATAATCAATTCAATAGTAAGTGGTAAAGATGTGTTAGCGATTATGCCTACAGGTGGAGGAAAATCTATTTGTTATCAAGTTCCATCCCTTTGCATAGATGGACTTACAATAGTTATATCACCTTTGATATCTCTTATGAAAGACCAAGTTGATGCACTTAAAGCAATGGGAATTAAAGCTGATTTTATAAATAGTTCATTGTCATCTAGTAAATATAATGAAGTTTTAGAAAATATAAATAATGATGAATACAAAATAATTTATGTAGCACCGGAAAGATTAGATAGCATTGATTTTATAAATATAATGAAGTATAAAAATGTAGTACAAGTTGCAATAGATGAAGCACATTGTGTATCACAGTGGGGGCATGATTTTAGATCAAGCTATAAAAGAATACCACATTTTATAAGAAGCCTAGAAAAAAGGCCAATAGTTACAGCCTTTACAGCAACTGCATCAGATGAAGTAAGGGAAGATATACTTAAAATATTAGGTCTTGTTGATCCTAATATTTATATAACTGGATTTGATAGAGAGAATTTATCTATAAATATAGTTAAATCATCTTCTAAAAATAGATATTTATTAGAGTACTTAGAACATCATAAATATGACTCAGGAATAATATATGCTGCAACAAGAAAAGAAGTAGAAAATATTTATGAAGGATTATTAAAAAGAAATATAAGTGTATCAAAATATCATGCAGGTCTATCTAATGAAGAAAGAAAAAATAATCAAGAAGAATTTATAAAAGATAATATTAAAATAATGGTAGCAACAAATGCTTTTGGAATGGGAATAGATAAACCTAATATTAGATGGATAGTTCATTATAATATGCCACAAAGTATAGAAAATTATTACCAAGAAATAGGTAGAGCAGGTAGAGATGGAGAAAAAAGTGAATGTACATTACTTTTTACTCCTGGAGACATTCATACTCATAAATATTTAATAGATATAGGTATAGAAAATCAAAATAGAAAATTAGTGCAATACAAAAAACTTCAACAAATGGTAGATTTGATATATAGCAATACATGTTATAGGTCAAACATATTAAATTATTTTGGAGAAGATACTAAAAGTAGTTGCAATAATTGTAGTAATTGTTTAAACGAAGGTATAGTTACAGATAAAACATTAGACGCTCAAAAGGTTATATCATGTATAGCGAGAATGAAAAGAGGATATGGTGTAACTATGATAGTAGATGTTTTAAGAGGATCTAAAAATAAAAAAGTGCTTGATTTAGGATTTAATACTATAACAACTTATGGAATAATGAAAAATTATTCAAATGAAGATTTAAAAACATTTATAAATACTTTAGTATCTCATGGATTTTTAGAAATAAAAGAAAATCCAAGTGTTAGAGGTAGTTATCCAACAGTAGTATTGAATGAACAATCTATGAAGGTTATAAAAAATGAAATAAAAGTAGAATTTAAAGAAGATAAGATTATAAAAGAATCTAGAGTTAAAAATGAATTATATGAAAGATTAGTTGAATTAAGAAGAGAAATTGCAACTAATGAAAAGATTGCACCATATATGGTATTTGGAGATGCAACTTTAAATAGTATGGCTAGTTCTTATGCAAGTTGTAAAGATGAAATGCTATTAATTTCAGGAGTAGGTCAAATTAAATATGAAAAATATGGAAAATATTTTGAAGAATTAATTAAAGAATATGTAAATGAAAAAAATATAGATAAAGAAAATATAAGGGACTTAAAAAAAACTAATAATGAATTTTTTGAGGTTAATACAGATCATAATTTATATAATATGCTAAAAGATTTAAGAAATAATATATCAAAAGTAGAAGGTGTACTTGATTATATGGTACTTTCTAAAAATACATTAAAAGAAATAAGTGGAAGATATCCTTTAGATGAAGAAAAGTTAAAAGATATTGGTGGAATAGGTCCTGTAAAAATAAATAAATATGGAAAAGATATATTAGAAATAGTTAAAAATTATGTAATAGCAAATAATATAGATGTTAAATGGAAC
>CALESE010000083.1 GCA_937907205.1 uncultured Romboutsia sp.
CTTCATTTTTTCAACCATATAATCTGATGGAAATACTAAGTCGTATGATGAACTTCCACTTTTTACTTTTTGATACATCATTTCATTTGTATCATAAGTTTCATATCTAACTTCTATTCCAGTTTCTTCCTCAAATTTAGATATTAAACTCTCATCTATATAATCTCCAACATTATATACACTCAATACATCTTTTTCTTCTTTTTCTTTTCCACATCCAGTTATAAGTCCTAAACTTAATGTAGTTATAGTTAAAAGTGATATTATTTTTTTTGATATTAACATTATTTATCACCTCTTACTATTGATTGTTTTTTATTTGATAATAAAAGTAATCCTAATACAACTACAAACATTATCGTTGATAAAGCATTTATTTCTGGCTTAATACCTCTTCTAGCCATACCATATATTTCTATAGAAAGATTACTTACTCCATTTCCTGTATTAAAGAAACTTATTATAAAATCATCTATAGACATAGTAAATGCAATTAAAAATCCTGATATTATACCTGGTTTTATTTGAGGTAAAATAACCTTTCTAAGTGCATACATTGGTGTCGCTCCTAAGTCCATTGCTGCTTCCTCTATATTTTGTGGCATTTGCTTTACTTTTGGTAAAACAGATAAAATTACATATGGTATATTAAACATTATATGAGCTAAAAGCATTGTAATAAATCCAAATTCTATATTTAAAAACACAAATAAACTCATTAATGCTACTGCTGTAACTATATCTGGATTTAATACTGGAAGGTAATTAATATTTAATATAAGTTTTCTCGACTTACCTTTCATCTTGTGTATTCCTATTGCACTTATTGTACCTATAAATGTTGCTATTATTGATGATAATAATGCTACTATTATAGTATAATAAAGTGCACTCATAATACTTTCATTATGAATTAGGCTTTGATACCATTTAAATGTAAATCCACCCCAGTGGGCCATTGATTTTGAATCATTAAATGAAAATATAACTAATGCAAATATTGGTGCATATAAAAATAAAAATACTAAAAATAGATATACATTTGATACTGACTTTCTTAACTTTAAAATAATAGCCCACCGCCTTCCTTATCTGAGTCGTCATCAAACTTAGACATAATCGCTAATGATATTAATATTACTATCATCATAAATATCGAAACAGCAGATCCGAAGTTCCAATCTCCTACTACTGTAAATTGTTGTTCTATTAAATCTCCAATTAGCATAAATTTACCACCACCAAGTAATCTAGAGATAGCAAATGTTGTTACTGCTGGCATAAACACCATTGTTATACCAGATATTACACCTGGCAAGCTAAGTGGAAATATTACTTTAGTAAACACTTTAAACTTATTTGCTCCTAAGTCATGTGCTGCATTTATTAAATCATTATCCATTTTAGATAGTGATGTAAATATTGGTAGAACCATAAATGGTAAGAAGTTGTATACCATACCTAAAAGTATTGCAAAATTTGTATACAAAATACTAACTGGTTCTATTCCAAATATTCCAAGGAATGAATTTAATAGTCCATTCTTTCCAAGAATAGCTACCCAAGCATAAGTTCTTAAAAGGAAATTCATCCACATAGGTAGAATAAATAATAGTATCAAAGTTCCTCTTTTACTTAAAGGAGCTTTTGAAATTATATAGGCCACAGGATACCCAACTATAAGACATATTAATGTAGCTAATCCAGCTAATCCAATAGACCTAAAGAAAACTTTAAAATATATAGGGTCCATTAATGTTTTATAATTTTCTAAAGAAAATACATACCCATTATCTACTTCTTTACTAAAACTGAAAAATATTACTAATATTAAAGGGATTACTATGAATATTGCACTCCATATTATATATGGATATGCTAAATATGATTTTTTCTTCATATTACTCACTTACTTTTCTCATTATATGGATATCTTCTGGATATACATCCATTCCTAAATATGATCCTACTTCAGCATTTTTAGTGTTATGAAGTATCCAGCTTCTTCCGTTTTCTTTTACAGTTATTTCATAGTGTACTCCTTTAAATACTGTTGAAGTAACTTCTCCCTTTAACATACCATTTTCTGCACTAACCATTTTTATATCTTCTGGTCTTATTACAACTTCTATATTTTCATTTTTTTCAAAACCTTTATCAACACATTCAAATTCTTTATCACAAAATACTACTTTATAATCTTCAAGCATTACCCCCTCAAATATATTACTTTCTCCTATAAATCTAGCTACAAATGAATTTTCAGGTTCATTATATATATCTTCTGGAGTTCCCATTTGTTGAATTTTACCTTTATTCATTACAATTATGGTATCTGACATACTTAAAGCTTCTTCTTGATCGTGAGTTACAAATATAAATGTTATACCTAATTTTTGTTGCATTCTTTTTAATTCTATTTGCATTTCTTGTCTTAACTTTAAATCCAAAGCACCTAAAGGTTCATCTAGTAAAAGTACTTTAGGTTCATTTACTAATGCCCTTGCTATAGCTATTCTTTGCTGTTGACCACCACTTAAAGAATCAACACTTCTATTTTCATAGCCTTCTAATGCGACTAACTTTAACATTTCTTTTACTTTTTTATCTATTTCTTGCTTTGGTAATTTTTTTATTTTAAGACCAAATGCTATATTCTCATATATATTCATATGTGGAAATAATGCATATTTTTGGAATACTGTATTTACTTGTCTTTCATAGGGTTGAAGATTGTTTATTTCTTTTCCTTCAAATAAAACTTTTCCATCATCAGCATTTTCAAACCCTGCAATTATCTTTAATGTAGTTGTTTTTCCACATCCACTTGGTCCTAATAATGTCAAAAACTCATTTTTCTTTATATCTAAACTTAAATTATCTAAAACTTTATTGTCTCCATATGTTTTTGATAAATTATGTAATTCAATTATATTTTCTACCAATTCTTAACACCTCTTCTCTAAAATCTGGCTACCACACAATCACTTAAAATGATGGTGGTGTACTTACCCAAATTACTTTTGCAGTAGTTTTACCTGCATTTGATATATAATGATTTGCTCTTGGCTTAAAGTAGAAACTTTCACCTTTTCTTACTTTACTTTTCTTATCGCCTATATGTAAATATATAGATCCTGCAAGTACATATCCAAATTCTTCTCCTTCATGTGGCTTTTCTTCCTTATATTGCCCTCCAGGATATAATGTTATCATTATAGGTTCCATTTCATTTTTTTGTGAATTTGGTACAAGCCATGTAAATGTATATTTTAAATCTTCATCTTCTGTTTCAAACATATCATCTTTTGTGAAACATATTCTTTCATCATCTATTTCATTAAAGAATTCCCTTAAATTAGTACCTAGTATTTCAAGTATATCTATAAGGGTAGCAATTGATGGTGATGTTAGATTATTTTCTAATTGAGATATGAACCCTTTTGATAACTCACATCTATTTGCTAATTCTTCTTGAGTTAGCTGCTTTTCAATTCTCATACGTTTTATTTTCTCACCTATATCCATAATTGCACCTCCTAATCTTCATCTTTTGTTATTATAACTAAACACTATGTTTAAAATTTCTAAACAACAAAACTTATTATATAAAAATTCATACTATTATTCAATAGTTTTTAATTATTTTTTTAATTTTATTTTTAATTATAAAAACCTGCATTTTACATAGTATTTAAAGAGTTTATATTAAATTTGTTTATATTAATATTTATAAAGTTTAGTATGTCTAACTTATACAGTTTATACTTTTTAAATATATTTTGTGATAAATTTTGTATATTTTAATCAAAGCATACTAATCTATTTATAAATTACTTTTATATTTTCTCCAAATAAAAAAAATAACATCCTTTATGAAGGATGTTATTTAATTTATATAAATATTTGGCTTTCAGAATTATTTATATGTTTTTATTATCATTTTTAAATTCTTTGTTAAGGAATATTAATACTATTATTACAGACATTATATCTGATATAGGCTGTGCTAACCAAACACCATTTAAATTTAAGAATTTAGGTAGTATTAATATTAATGGTATCAATACTATAAACTGTCTAAGTAGTATTAAAAACATTGATTGCTTAGCTTTTCCTATACACTGGAAGTATACCGGTCCAATTATAGCTATTGCAGCTATTGGAAGAGTAAATAGATTCATATTTATTCCTTTTATAGCTAGCTTAGTAAGTTCTTTATCTTTATTGAATATACCTATAAAGAACTCTGGGAATATTTTTATCAATATAAATCCAGTAGTTAGTATTATTACAGCACATATTATAGCTAATTTTAAAGCTTTCTTACTTCTATCATATTGCTTAGCCCCATAGTTATACGCTATTATAGTTTGCATACCTTGACTAAGTCCAAATACAGGCATCATAAATAGTAATGATATAGAAGTTACAGCTGTCATAGCTCCTATAGCAAAATCACCACCATATGCTTTTAACGAATTATTAGTTATTACATGCATAAGCCCTGTTGCCATCTCCATTAAAAAAGGAGCCATACCAACTGCTATGATTATTTTAACAATTTTATAATCAAATTTTAAATTTTCTTTTTTCAACTCTAAACTAGACTTCTTTGTTAAAAAATAACTTAAAACCCATGAAGATATTACTATCTGGCTTAAAACTGTAGCTATTGCAGCTCCTTTTATTCCTAATCCTAATCCAAATATAAATATAGGGTCTAATATTAAATTTAATATACAGCCTACTATCATTGTCTTAGCAGCTAATTTTGGATTACCCTCTGCTCTAATAGCATTATTTAAACAAAATGCTATTAAGTTAAATGGTGTTCCTAAAAAAATGACACCTATATAATCTCTTGCATAAGTTATTGTATCTTCACTAGCTCCAAATAAATAAAGTATATTATCTATGAATAATGTACCTATTATCATTATTACTATAGATGTTATGATAGCTAACATTAAAGTATTTCCTAATACTTTTTCTGCATTATCTTTTTCTTTAGCACCCAACTTTATTGAGATATTTGTGCTACCTCCAACTGATATTAATACGCCAAACCCAACTATTATTGTAAATATAGGCATCGTTACACCTAATCCTGATATAGCAAGTGCTCCAACACCTTCTATAGACCCGATGAACGCTCTATCTACAGTATTATAAAGAGATGTTACCATCATAGCAAGTATAGCTGGTATTGAATATTTTACTAATAACTTACTAATTTTATCATGTCTTAAAGCTTCTTGATTGTCCATCTTATCACCTTTTAAACCATATCATACGTTATACATACTGGTCTTTGTGTTCTAGGATCTTTTACTATTTCTGCATCTATATTAAAGATTTCCTTAAGATTTTCTTTAGTCATTACATCCTCTGCACTACCTTCACAAACTATCTTACCTTTTTTAACTCCTATCATATGATCGGCAAATCTAGCTGCATTATTAAGCTCATGTATAACCATTACGATTGTTCTACCTTCCTTTTTATTTAAATCTTCTAATAATTTTAAAATTTCTAGTTGATGAGCTAAGTCTAAATAAGTTGTTGGCTCATCAAGCAAAAGTATATCCGTCTCTTGTGCTAAAGCCATAGCAATCCAAGCCCTTTGTCTTTGTCCACCTGATAAATCATCTATATCTCTATCTCTAAACTCTGATATCCCAGTCATCTCTAATGCCCAACTTACTATGTCATTATCTTCTTTCTTAGCTTTTCCAAATCCACTTTGATGAGGAAATCTACCGTAAGAAATCAACTCCTCCACAGTCAGTCCACTCGGTGCTTGAGGACTTTGAGGAAGAACTGCCATTTCTTTAGCTAAGTCCTTAGGATTTTGTTTATGAATATCCTTTCCATTCACATAGATATTTCCACTCTTAGGATTAATAATTCTACCTATAGTTTTTAACATTGTAGATTTTCCACATCCATTAGCACCTATTATTGTAGTTATTTTTCCCTTAGGTATATTTAAATTTAGATCTTTTACAATATCTACATTTCCATAACTTATATTCAAATCTTTCGTAGTAATACAATTCATACTTATTCCCTCTTTCTAGTTTGATAGCATTAAATAAATAAAATACGGTACACCTATTATAGATACAACTATACCAACAGGTATCTCTATTGGTGCTAATAAGTTTCTTGATATAGTATCAGAAATTAATAGTATAAATATCCCTATAAGTGATGCAGTTGGTATTAATTTTTTATGTTTGGGTCCAACTAACTTTCTTGCTATATGTGGTGATACTAAACCTAAAAATGCTATACTTCCTGCTACAGATGTTGCAACACCAGATAGTATAACTGCATATACTATTAATTTTCGTCTTTCTTTTTCAACATTTATACCAAGTCCAGTAGATATTTCATCACCTAAATTTATGGCATCTAAGTATCTAGACTTGTAAAATGTTAATGCCATGAATAATAGTATAAATGGTAATACAGCTAATACATAATTCCAATTAGTTCCCCATATACTTCCTGACGTCCATGCCATAACTCTATTAAATTCTTGCGTTGTAAACTTTAATTGGAATATTGTTAAAATAGACGTAAATGCTACATTTATACCTATACCTATTAATAGTAATCTAGATGAACTTATACCATCTTTCCAGGCTAGCATATATATTAAGAATGCTCCAAATAAAGCCCCACATAATGCCACTATAGGCATTGTAAATATTGTAAAGTTACTTACACCATCATAAACATTTCCGTTCATTAAAAATATATATATAACTACAAATAATGCAGCTCCTGAATTTATTCCTAATATCCCTGAATCAGCTAAATCATTTTTAGTTACACCTTGAAGTATTGTTCCTGCAGTTGCAAGTGCAGTTCCAACTAATATAGCCATTACAATTCTAGGTAACCTCAATTTAAATATGGCTATTTCATGATTTCTTTGACCCTGACCAATAAGCGTCTTTATAACATCTTCTGGATTTATAGCAAACGAACCTAAATTAAGGCTAACTAAAAATGTTATGAATATTAATGATATTAAAATTGCAATTATAAATATAAATTTATTATTTTTATTCATCTTCATATTTATTTAGTTTCCTTTCTTACAAGATATATGAATACTGGAACGCCTAAAAGTGCTGTTAATGAGCCTATCGGTGTTTCAAATGGTGGATTTATCATCCTTGCAATAATATCGCTGTATACTAATAGTATTGACCCTAATACTAATGAACAAGGAATTATATATTTGTAATCTGCTCCAACTATAGACTTTACAATTTGTGGTACTATAAGACCAACAAATACTATATTACCCGCTACCGCTACTGATGAACCTGCTAATAATATTACCAACATTAAACATATGAATCTTACTAAATTTGTTTTTTGACCTAGTCCTATAGCTACTTCCTCGCCCAAACTTAATATAGTTATTTTAGGAGCCATTATCATAGCTAATATTGTAGATAAACCTCCTACTATAAAAAGTAACTTTACACCTTCCCATTTTGCACTTGTAAGCCCTCCTGATATCCAGAAGCTTAATTGTTGTGATAAATTAAAATACATTGATATAGCCATTGCTAATGATACTAACAGCGTACCTAATGCAGTACCAGCTAGTGCTAGTTTTACAGGATCTACCTTACCTCTAGATTTAGAACTTACAAAATAAACTAATAACCCACTAATACTTGATCCTAAAAATGCAAATATCATAAGTCCAAAACTTCCTAATGCAACTTTTGGAACTAATGTCTGCAATACTAAAGCTATTGCTATTGTAAATGTCGCCCCTTGAGTTATACCCATAACTGACGGGTCTGCTATTGGATTTCTAGTTATACCCTGCATTATAGCTCCAGATACAGCTAAAAATCCACCTACTAATACTGCTGCTATGGCCCTTGGTAATCTTATATCTTTAACTATATTTGTATTTATGTCAACATTTGATGAAAATAAGCTTTGTATAGTTGTTGCAAAACTCATATCATTTGCCCCTAGAGATATAGACAATAATACACCTAAAGTAAGTATAATAAGTCCAAATCCAACTAACAAATATGCTTTTTTCTTTTTATTCAACTTTACCATTTTTTCCTCCTAATATTTATTAACTTAAAGTTACTAAAATATAAAATAAGGTGTGAAAAAATGTAAACATTATCTCACACCTATATTGATCAATTATTTTAATAAAGCATCTTTCATTTGCTCTAATAACATTTCTCTTCCTATTGGGTTATAACATTGAGTAAAGTATGGTATAGCATCAAGTATTGTTGCATTTCCTTCTTTAACAGCTCTTACTTGTGACCATACACTGCTATTATCTAAGTCTTTTTTATCAGACTCTGTAGCTATAGCTACTATATGATCTGCATCTATCTTAGTTAAACCTTCCATAGTAACTGTTGGTAATGTTATACTATCTTGTTCTGGCATATTTTCAGGTCTAGATAACTTCATATCATCATTTATTATTGTTCCTATACCTGCATTACTAAATACCATGAAGCTTCCTGATGTTGATAGTACTGGTAAGTATGTTTGTTGTCCATTTTTAGCTATTACTTCTTTACCCATTTTTTCTGCTTTTTCATCATATTTTTTTAACCATTCGTTTGCAACATCTTCTTTTTCAAATAATTTAGCTACATCAACCACTTTATCTCTCCAATCATTTGCATAATCTTTCATCATAACTACTGGAGCAATTTCTTTTAATTGATCATATATTTTTTCTTGTCTTTGACTCATTATTATTAAGTCTGGATTTAATGATAAAATAGCTTCCATATCCATAGTATCCATCATAGAATGCCCAACTATTTTTGTTCCTTCTAATTGATCAGCTATGTATGATGAGAATTTATCAGTATCATAAGAATCAACATTTGCTGTTCCCACTGGCTTTTTACCAACTATTAATAGTTCTTCAGTAGATCCTGATATATCTACTATTCTTTGTGGATCAGCTGGTATTTCAACTTCTCCTTTTATACTTTGAACCTTTCTTGTTTCATGGCTAGATTCATTTATATTTTTACTTGAACATCCACTTAAAACACCCATAGTTAAAATTGATGTTAAAAGTAATGCTAATGACTTTTTCTTTAACATGAATTGTCCTCCTAATTGTTTTTTATTTATAATTGATATTAATTATCAATTTGTACTTTTATTATATCATCTATTTTATTTAAGTCAATATTTTTATAAAAAAAATAAATATTTTCATAAAATATATTATATATTCCCCTATATTTTACATAAAATATCCTATAAAACAATATTTTGTCCTACATTTTTTACATATTTTTGCATAATAAAAGACCTAGATTAAAATCTAGATCTTTTACTTCATATATTATATTAAACTAGCTTATAGTCTTCTGGATTTAATTTGCTAGCAGCTGCTTCATCTAATATTAACACTATATCATTATGAAATTGTAATATTGAAGCAGGAACTTCTGGTGTAACTTTACCATGAACAGTATTGTATATAGCTTCTGCTTTTCCTTCTCCACAAGCTAATAGCATTATTTTTCTAGCTTTAAATATAGACCCTGTTCCCATTGTTATAGCTTTTTTAGGTACATCTTCTATTGTTTCAAAGAATCTTGCATTTGCTTCTATCGTACTTTCTTTTAGGTCTACTAAGTGTGTTCCTCTTTCAAAGTTAATAGTTGGTTCATTAAAACCTATATGTGCATTGTGACCTATACCTAAAACCTGTATATCTATACCACCTGAGTCTTTTATAAAGTTATCATATCTTTCACATTCAGATTCTATATCTTTAACCATACCATTTGGTATATGTATATTTTCTTTTTTAACATTTATATGATTAAATAGATTTTCATGCATAAAATAATGATAACTCTGAGAATTAGTTATAGGTAATTGATAGTATTCATCTAAGTTAAATGTAGTTACCTCACTAAAATCAATTAAACTATTTTTGTACATATTAACTAATTCTTTGTACATACCCATAGGAGTGCTACCTGTAGCTAATCCTAATACTGAATTAGGCCTTAATGTTACTTGACTTAATATCATTTGTGCTGCTTTTTTACTCATATCTTCATAATTTTTACATACTAATATTCTCATATTTTTCCCCCTAAGTATTACTTTTTATATACAATTTTTCCTTTGTTAATAGTCATATAACAATTTACATCTTCATCAATAAGTGTTATATCTGCATCTTTTCCAATTTCTATACTACCTTTAGTCTTATCAATACCTATTGATTTAGCTGGATTTATAGCTGCAAGTCTTACAACCTTTCTCATATCTAAATCCGTATTATTTAAAAAGTTATATACCATCTTATTAAGTGGCATCACACTACCTGCTAAAGATCCACTTTCAAGTCTAGCTTGACTATCTTTAACGATAACTTTTTGACCACCTAAAGAATATTCACCATCTTCAAGTCCACCAGCCTCGATAGAATCTGTTACAAGTATTATTTTATCTTCACCTTTATTATCTAATATAAATTGGAATAAATCTTTACTTATATGAATTTTATCTGCTATTATCTCACAATATACATCACTTGTAAGACCTGCACCTACAACACCTGGATTTCTATGGTTTAAAGGAGTCATTCCATTAAATAAATGTGTTATATTTCTTGCGCCTAAATTTATAGCTTCTCTTGCTTGTTTAAATGTAGCTTTGCTATGACCTATTGATAAAGCTATATCTGTATTTTTAACAACTTCTTTTGTAAACTCAAAGTTTTCATCTTGTTCTGGAGCATAAGTTATAACTTTTATAACATCTTTATATTTTTCTACAAATTCATAGCTTGGATTTATTATAAATGCTTCATTTTGAGCCCCTTTATATTTTTGATTTATAAATGGACCTTCTAAATGAGCTCCTAATATTTCTGCTCTACCTTCTCCACATCCCATTAAATCTTTAACTGCATCTAATGCATTGTATACAGATTCTTTGTCCATTGTCATAGTTGTTGCTAAAAACGAAGTTACTCCATGTCTAACTATAGATTTTGCTATTGTTGTTATAGCCTCTTCCGTTGCATCCATAGTATCTCTTCCCATATTTCCATGTATATGTATATCTACAAATCCAGGAGATACATATTTACCTTGTACATCTATTATCTCACAATTATTTGGAGCTTCATCTAATATATCTACTATCTTCTCATCAAAAACTAATACTTTATTTTCTAATATTTCATTTTCTAATATTATTTTTCCATTAATTATACATTTCATATTACTCACCTACTCACTTAATATTAATTCGTATTGGAATTTATCACTTCTAAATACTGATATAGTATATTCTATAGGTTCTCCTTTTATGTTATATGAATTTCTTTGTATCTTAAGGGCTAATGAACCATATTCAGCTTCTAATATACTACTTTCCTCTTCACGTAAAACTATAGGTTCTATTGTCTGTGTTGCTTTTGTAATTTTATGATTATATACATCTTTAAGTATTTTATATAATGAATTGTTATCTATCATACATTGAGTAAAACCTTTGCAGACATCTTCTGATAAATAAACTACTTCTATTGCAAATGGTTCTCCATCTGTATACCTTAACCTAACAATTTTATATACATTTATCGAGTCATTATTTATTCCTAACTTTCTTTTTATTAATTCACTTGGTGATTCCACTTCAAAAGATAATATATCAGTTTTTATATTTATACCTTTTTCTTTCATCACATCGGTAAATCCTTTTACATTTGAAAACTGATACTTTTTCTTATTTTTTGATACGAAAGTTCCTTTACCTTGTACCCTATATAACAATCCTTCTGATACTAAATTAGAAATTGCTTTGTTTACTGTCATTCTACTTACATTTTGAATGATGCAAAGTTCCCTTTCAGGTATTATAGAATCTCCTTCTTTTAGGTCACCATTTTCTATCATTTCTCTTATTATAGAGCTAAGCTGAGTATGTATAGGTACAATACTATCTTTGTTTACTAGTTTCATTAATTCACTACCTTTTCATAATTGGTATATACCAATTATAACTCATTGTATATATTTTTATCAATAGTTTCATTAAATTATCAATAAAAATATTTCTATATTATATATTTCTTAGATATGATATTATATTAAATTATAACTATGTAATAATAACAACTAAGGAGATGATACATTTTGATAAAAATAGGTGATTATAATACACTTGAAGTTAAAAGAAAAACCAACTTTGGTTATTTTTTAGATGTTAAAACTAACAACTCTAAAGATGATATATTACTTCATAATAGATTGGTAGGAAAAAATAAAGTAGAAGTTGGAGATAAAGTAAATGCTTTTATTTATAAAGACTCAGAAGATAGACCTTCAGCAACTTTAATATATCCTAAAGCAACAGTTGGGCAAATAGCTTATCTTAAAGTAGTTGCTCATACTAAAATTGGTAGCTTTATAGATATAGGATTGCCAAAAGATATATTAGTACCGTTTAAAGCTAAAACTTATGAATTAGAAAAAGGACATAGATATCCATTCTACATATACTTAGACAAAACTGGAAGACTTGCTGCTACTACAGATATTGACCAATATTTAACTACAGATCATGAGTACAATATAGGAGATAGTGTAACTGGAGTAGTTTACGGCTTCCAAACTAATAATTCTGCTATGGTTTGTGTAGATAATAAATATGCTGGAGTAATACTTCATAATGAATATTTTGAAGACTTAAAAATTGGTGATGAATTAAATCTAAAAGTAATAAAAATATATGAAGATGATAAATTAGGTCTTACTCCAAGACAAGATAGAAAAGAAGAATTGGATATACTAGAGAATAAAATATTAAGCTATCTAGAAGGTGCCGATGATTCTATGAGATTTAATGATAAATCTACTCCAGATGAAATTGCTAAAGTATTTAACTCTAGTAAGAAAAACTTCAAGCGTGCACTTGGTGTGTTAATGAAGAAAAACTTAATAAGTCAAGATGAAAATGGAACATACTTAAAATAAAAAACTAGTCAATTGACTAGTTTTTTATTTCATATCATAATTTTCTATAGTTTTATATATAGGTCCTTTAATGTCAATCATTACTCTCTATACTTATATATTTTATCGTCATAATAATACAAGTATATTATATTTTCATATAAAATGTAAGGCTATTAAAGTTAATATAACCTTAATAGCCTTACATTCTATATATATTTATTTAATTATATTAACAAATTCACAATTTGTTATTTTTTCTAAATCATATGGATTTATTTGAACTTGATATCCTATTTTTCCTCCACTAACAATTATATTATTCAATTCTTTAGCACTTTCATTGATAAAAGTTTTATATTGCTTTTTCATACCTATAGGAGAACAACCACCTCTTATATATCCAGTAAATTTATTTATATCATTTATATTTATCATAGACATATTTTTTTCTTTAGCTACAAATGCCGCTTTTTTCAAGTCTAAACTTTCATTTACTGGTATTACATAAACATATATATTTTTACTATTACCTTGTGCTACTAAAGTTTTATATACTTCTTTTTCATCTTTTCCAATTTGATGTGCTACTTCAACACCATCCACATGCTCTCCTTTTTTTACATTATATGAAAACATACTATAATCTATTTTATTTGAATCTAAAATTCTCATTACATTTGTTTTTATCTTAGACATAGACCCTCCTAAAACTAACTTTACTTATCTATACAAATACTATATAGACCTTGTATATTGTTTTAGCCATTCTTTTTCTTCTTCATTTAAAAAAGGTGATATTTTATCATATACTAACTTATGATAATTATTTAAGTACTCTTTCTCATTTTCTAACATCATGTCTGGATTTATTGCATCTAAATCTATAGGTGCAAGTGTCACAACTTCAAAATCCATATATTGACCATATTCATTCTTTTCTAATTTTCTAGTTACCAATTCATTTTCTATTCTTATACCATGTGAACCTTCAATATATATTCCTGGTTCATTAGTCGTTACCATACCTTCTTCTAATATACAACTATCATCTCTTTCTGGGACAACCTTCCATCTAAATCCATTAGGACTTTCATGAACATTTAATACAAACCCTATTCCATGACCTGTTCCACATTTATAGTCTAAATTTTCATCCCAAATAGGACCTCTTGCAAGTATATCTAGATTGTACCCTCTACAACCATGTAAAAATTTAGCCATTGATAGTCTTATCATTCCTCTTAAAACTAATGTAAAATGTGTTTTTAACTCTTCAGATATTTCACCTAAAGCAAATGTTCTTGTTATATCAGTTGTACCATCGTAGTATTGACCACCTGAATCAACTAAAAATAAATCTCTTGGTTCTAGTTTGTAATCAGTATCTTGTGTTGCACTATAGTGCATCATAGCTGCATGTTCTCTATATCCTGCTATGGTATCAAAGCTCGGCTCTATAAATAAATCTTGTTCATATCTAAATTCTTCTAATTTTTTAGTTGCACTTATTTCACTTATATCTATTTTTCCTACATTATTTTTTAGCCAATACATAAATTTAGTTACAGCTGTTCCATCTTTTATATGACTCTGTCTTATATTTTCTAGTTCGACTTTATTTTTTATACATTTAAAATCTCTAGTTGGATTATGAATTTCTATTTTTTGAACATTCTTTGGTATATTATTATATATTGAGTAATTTACTTTTTGTGGATCAAGTAGTACAACTTCATTTTCTTTTATTTCTTTTACAAACTCATAAATATAGTCGTAACTTTGTATTTTAACATTTTCTTTTTTTAGTTCATTTAATATATTATCGTCTAACTTATTCTT
>CALESE010000084.1 GCA_937907205.1 uncultured Romboutsia sp.
AATTATATATAAATTATATAAATATATTTTTAATGAAGATTTGATTTTAGATAATAGTATAAATATAAAGTTTAATACAAAGTCTAAAAATAAATTAAAGTTGTTATATAATATTAATTTAGATATAATTGTAGATTTAAAATTTATTGCAAACTATAATTTAGATAATTATTCACTAAAATTCATTAATATACTTATCAATAGCTATTTTAATTTTTTCTCATTTATAAATCCTCACCATATATATAATTCTTCAAATAACGATTTTATACAACTTAATCTATTTTATTTATATAGAAACTATCCTATTGTAAAAAATGCTAATTATTTGTCAATTGATTTTATTAGGAATATTTGTATCGATTCGATAAACTTATTTTTTGATTACTCATTAATAGATAATGATATATCTTTTGAACAATATGATATTTTTTATGAAAATAATGATAATAAAAGGTTTTATCAGTACTTTTTTAAATCAAATGGTAGATCTTTTAAAGTTAGAGTTTTGGATAAAACCCCTACAATTTTTTATGTATATCAAAATATAGAAAGCCCTATTATATCAGTTATGTCATTAGATAAAAATGAGGCTTTAAATATTGCTAACAATTATTTAAAAGAAAAGTTTAATTCTATTTATCAAAATTTATTACTAGATTATAATTACACAAATATGGAAATTTATTTAAATGATATAGAAAGTTATAAATTTAAATATAACTATAAAGATGATAAAAATATGATTAATATAGATAAGGGAATATATATAACAATTGATGCAAAATATTCAAATATAAAAGAAATAGAGTTATTTTAAATAGGTAAAAATACTGAGAATAATTTCTCAGTATTTTTACCTATTTATAATCCATATAAAGTAATTTAAAAATAGTGCATACAAACTCCAAATTAAATACGGTATATTTATGTATGATGCTCTTTTATCTATTTTATAAAATTTAATAATCATAACTACAATTACTATAATCAAAATTATTAAGTCAACAAGTGCAGTAAATCTTAAATCTAGTCCAAAAAATAATATCATCCATAAAAAATTAAGACCTAATTGCAAATAATAATAAAACATAGCATCTTTTACTTTTGATAAATTGCGTCCTTTTTTCATAATCATATATGCTGATATTCCCATTAATATATAAATAATAGTCCATACTATAGGAAATATAAAACTAGGTGGTGCAAAACCTGGTTTTATTAATTGAGAATAATAAGTTGATATATCTATTCCTGCAAAAAGCTTACTTATAAAAATACTTATATATCCAATAATTAATGGTATTAATATACTTATAATAAATTTTATTACTTCTTTTACAGATATAATCAAAATTTTCCCCTCTTTCATTTTATTATTTATAAATAAATATGTACAAGGTTATATCATTATTACTAGTTTGTACTAAATACGTAAAAAAACCTAGAGATAATCTCTAGGTTTTTGATCTATTGTAAGTTAGCTTTAACTAACTTATTTATAAGTTTTCCGTCAGCTCTACCTTTTGTTTTAGGCTTTATAGCTGCCATTATTTTTCCCATATCTTTCATAGAAGTTGCCCCTACTTCAGATATAGTAGATTTAACTATTTCATTTAATTCTTCTTCGCTTAATTGCTGAGGTAGGTACTCTTTTAAAACTTCGATTTCAGATTCTGTTTCTTTTACTAAGTCTTCTCTATTAGCTTTTGCGAATTCTTCTAAAGCATCATTACGTTGCTTTAATTGTTTAGAAATTATATCTATAATTTCATCATCGCCAAGTTCAACTCTATTGTCAACCTCATATTGCTTTATAGAAGCTCTTATTAAAGTTACTACAGATTTTCTTACTGTATCTTTGTTTCTCATTGAAGACTTTAAATCTTCTTGTAACTTTTCTTTAAGGGACATTCCCTTCACCTCTTTATTTCTTTATTAACTATCTCTTAGCGTTTTTTCTTCTTGCTGCTTCTGCCTTTTTCTTACGTCTAACGCTTGGCTTATCATAGTGCTCTCTTTTTCTAACTTCAGACATGATGCCAGACATTGCACATGAACGCTTGAATCTTCTTAAAGCGCTGTCTAATGTTTCATTTTCTCTAACTCTTACTTCTGACATTTCATTTTCCCTCCCTCCGATTGCGCGAATTATGCTGGGACTGTAACTACGATTATATCTGCATAAATGCATTACAACCTCAGACTTTGTTTATTATAAACTAAAGTTTTACTTTTTTCAAGTATTTTTGTATAAGAAGATTTTAATTTAATATTATTTTTTATTTTAATTTCTATATAGATAACTTTTTACCAGCTAAAATATGATAGTGAATATGCTTAACTTCTTGTCCTCCATCTTCACCACAGTTATTTATAATCCTAAATCCAGATTTATCAAACCCTTTATCTTTAGCTATTTTATTTATTACATTATGAATATGTGAAACTATATCCATTTCATCTTCAGATATATCTATTATGCTATCATAATGTTTTTTAGGTATTACTAGTATATGATATGGTGCTAATGGATTTATATCATTAAAAGCTAGTACCTTATCATCTTCATAAACCTTACTGCTTGGTATATCACCTTCTATAATTTTACAAAATATGCAACTCATTTTATCTCTCCTTTTATAAGAAATTTCTACATATTAAACTAATATTCCTTCTACATACTCTTCTTTTACTTTAGTTATTTTAACTTTTAATATTTCACCTTGTATATCTTTTTCACTAGGTACAACTACTCTTATATAGTTAGTAGTTAACCCTTCATACATACCATCAACTACATTTGACTCAAATAAAACATCTAGTTCTTTG
The DNA here is from genome assembly GCA_937907205.1 of uncultured Romboutsia sp. Taxonomy (GTDB): domain Bacteria; phylum Bacillota; class Clostridia; order Peptostreptococcales; family Peptostreptococcaceae; genus Faecalimicrobium. The sequence continues at coordinate 2,833 of CALESE010000084.1, forward strand.
TCTATAAATTTAGATGCAAATTTATTGAAGTTTTCTTTATCTAAACTTAATAGTTTTTCACTTCTAAGTTGCTTCATTTGAGGATCTATTTGGTTTTCCATAGTAGCTGCAGGAGTACCTTTTCTTGGAGAATATTTAAATATATGCATTTGAGAAAGTTCTATGTCTTTTAAAAACTCATAAGTTTTATTAAATTCATCATTAGTTTCTCCAGGGAATCCTACAATAACATCTGTAGTTATTGCCACATTAGGTATATTCTCCCTTAATCTATCAACTATAGTTTTATATTCTTTTGTAGTATATCTTCTATTCATTCTCTTTAAAGTTTCATCACATCCACTTTGTAAAGATAAATGGTAATGAGGACATACTTTTTCCATTTTAGATACTTCACTTACAAACTCATCAGTAAATAAAACTGGCTCAACAGAACTTAATCTTATTCTTTTTATACCATCTATTTTGTCTATTTCTTTTATAACATTAAGTAGTGTTATTTGTTCTTGTCTTAAATCTTTTCCATATGAAGCAACATGAATTCCTGTTAATACAATTTCCTTATATCCATTATTAGCAAGTTTATTAGCTTCCTCTAATATACTATCTATATTTCTACTTCTAACCTTTCCACCTCTTGCATAAGGTATTATGCAATAAGTACAGAATCTATCACATCCATCCTGTATCTTCATAAATGCTCTAGTTTTTCCATTAGATTGACTTATTTCAATTTCTTCAAATGCTCTTACTTTCATTATATCGTCAACTGTACTAACCTTTTTACTAGCATCTATCTTTTTGATTTCTTCAACTATTTGTCTTCTCTCATTAGTACCCATTACTAAATTTACTTCTTCAATATCAAGTATTTCCTCTGGAGATACTTGAGAATAACATCCAACAACAGCTATTATAGCATCTGGATTTTTCTTTTTCATTCTTCTTATATATTGACGTGATTTTCTATCACTCATATGTGTTACTGTACATGTATTTATAACATAAACATCTGCAAAATCTTCACTTTCAACTTGAATATATCCATCTTTTTTGAACATCTCAAGCATAGCTTCTGTTTCATATTGATTAACCTTACATCCTAATGTATAAAAAGCTACCTTTTTCACTTTATTCATTACCTCCTATGTCACTTAGCTCGTATAAAACTATAGACGAAGCTACTATTGACGCTGTCTCTGTTCTTAATATTCTTGGTCCTAGAGAAACTGATTGTCCTCCAATACTTTCAACCGATTGTATTTCGGAATCATCAAATCCACCTTCTGGTCCAACAAAAATACCTATATTATTTATATTTACACCTTTTAAAGCTTTTTTAATCGATTTTGTTCTCTCATTTTCATAAGGAATTATATTAAAATCATTATTTTTCATTTCTTCTAAAGCTTCTTTAAAACTTAAAACACCTCTAAGCTTAGGTATTTTTCCTCTTTTACTTTGCTTTGCTGCCTCGTATATTATTCGTTGCCAACGATCTATTTTTTTATCTTCTTTTTTATCATCTACTTTAGTTACACTTCTTTTTGTTTGAACAAGTATTATCTCATCCACTCCAACTTCTGTAAGCTTTTGAAGTATAATTTCCATCTTAGGTCCCTTTGGAAGTCCTTGATATAATTTTACTTTTAAGTCTGATTCACGTTTTATATCAATTTTTTCTAATATATCTAATGTAACTGTACTTTTATCTATATCAGTAATCTCACATATATACTCATTATTATCATTATCACATACTTCAAGTTCTTCTCCAATTTTACATCTTAAAACTTTAGATATATGCTTTACATCTTCACCTTCGATAATACAAGTATTATTTTCTAAGTTTATATTGTTTTTTTCTACAAAAAATCTATCCATAATTTCACCTACTTAAGCTTAGATACTATCGCGTTCCACTCTCCTAGTGTTTGAACTTCTACTATTTCAAATCCATTTTTTATTAGGCTTTCTTTTACTTCATCAACTTTAGCATGTATTATTCCTGAAGATATAAATACTGCGTCTTCTTTCATAAAATTAGACACATCTTTAGCTAATATTTTTATTATATCTGCTATTATATTTGCTACTACTATATCTGCTTTATCATTTATAACTTCTGTTAAATTTCCATGAAGTGCAGTTACTTTATCTTCTACTTTATTTAATTCTATATTTTCTTTAGATACTTTTACAGCAACTTCATCCAAATCAACTGCTACTACTTCTTTAGCTCCAAGCTTTGCTGCTGCTATTGCAAGTATTCCGCTTCCACATCCTATATCAAATACTTTAGAATCTTTTTTTACATAATTTTCTAATTGCTGTATGCACATAGTTGTAGTTTCATGAGTTCCTGTACCGAAAGCCATACCTGGATCTAACTCAATTATTAAGTCCCCACTTTGTTCTTCATATTCTTCCCATGTTGGCTTTACTACTACATTTTTACCAACCTTTGTTGGTTTATAATAATTTTTCCATTCATTTGCCCAATCTTCTTCATCAACTTGAGAAAGTTCAACTATAGCTTCTCCTATATCTATTCCAAACTCTTTTAGACCTTGTATCTTTTCTTTTATTAAGTTTACATCTTCTGTTACATCTCTCTCTTCAGTTATATAAGTTTTTATTATAACTCCATCATATCCACTATTAAATATTTCTTCTTCTACAAAATCCCAATCATATTCATTTTTCTTTTGAAATTTAAAATCTTTAGGATCTTCAATTGATACTCCACCAACATTTTGCTCATATAGTATATTAGTTATAGCTTCAACTGCTTCAGTTGTAGTTTTTATTGTTATCTCAGCCCATTTCATATTTTAAGCACCATCCTTGCACATTTGATTATCTTATTTTTTCATAAAATTTATTATATCATATTTATTATTATCTTTAATATAGTTGTTTAATCTATTTAGACATATATACAAATAAAAGCTGACAATTAACTTGTCAGCTTTTATTATTAATTATTTATTATCTTCTATTATATTTTCGATAGGATTTATACATCTACATCCTCTGCACCCACCTTTAGTTGCACCTGTTTTATCTGCAACATCTTCAACTGTTTTAGCTCCATCATTTAATGAATTTACTATATCTACTTTAGTTACACCCTTACAAATACATATTAATCTGTTTTCTGTCATGTTGTTTCTCCTTATATATTTTTATAATTATTTAATAAAGTACTCAAATATTGCTTTATTACCTTCTTGTGTAATAAATACTTTTTCTTTATTTATAAATACTTCATTTATGCTATAATCATTTATTATAAATTTTAATTTATTATACTTTATACCATATTTATCATTAATTAAATCAATTTTTATGTTTAAATTTTCTTTATTTTCTATATAAATTTTATATAAATTAAATATACCTTCTCTATATTTAAAGCTTTCATTATCATCTTGGTAGTGAATATAATCTATTTCACTATCTTTATCTAAATATAAATCTAAAGTTAGTGTATCTACGTCTTTTTCCCCAATATAGTTTAGTTCTGGATAATTTGGTATTATACTTCCATATTTTATATAAATAGGGCATATATCAATAGGTGTTTCTTTTATTATATATTGACCTCCATCATAAATTTCTTTAGTCCAATAGTCTACCCACTTATTTCCTTTAGGTAAATATACTATTCTTGCTTTTTTTCCTTGTTCAAGTACTGGTGCTACCATTATATTTTCACCACAAAGGAATTGATCATTTATTTCATATGTTTTACTATCATCTTGATAATGTAATAATAACGGTCTAATTAAAGGAAGTCCATCACTTTCACCTTTATAAAAATTATCGTATATATAAGGAATTAATTTATATCTCAATTTGACATATTTTCTATATATATCTTCAGTATTCTTATCAAAAGCCCACGGCTCTTGATCTCTTGAATATATAATAGTATGATTTCTAAATAATGGAGTAAAGGCTCCTACTTGAACCCATCTACTTAACAATTCTGCTGTACAGTCATAACCAAATCCACCTACGTCAGTTCCACAAAATGACATTCCACTAATTCCTAAGTTCATAAGCATTGGTACGCTCATTCTTAAATGTTCCCAAGTACTTTGGTTATCTCCAGTCCAAACTGTTGAATATTTTTGAGTTCCTGAGTAACATGCTCTTGTTATTACAAATGGTCTTTTATTAGTATTTCTTTTTATACCTTCATATGTAGCCTTACTCATCATATGCCCATAAACATTATGGATTTCTTTATGGTCTAATATATTACCATCTTCATTAAACTTAATATCATCTGGTAGTGGTCCATTAAAGCTAGCTGGTTCATTCATATCATTCCATACTCCAGTTACTCCAATATCCATAAGTATTTCTTGATTTTTTGACCACCATTTTCTAACTTTACTATTCATAAAATCTGGAAATACAGCATTTCCTGGCCATACCCAATTTGTATAGACTATTCCATTTTTATCAGTTGCAAAGTATCCATTTTCTAATCCTTCATCATAAATAGAATATCCTTTATCAACTTTTACCCCTGGATCTATTATTGTGACTAATTTAAATCCATCATTTTTAAGATTAGTTATCATTTTTTTAGGATTATTAAATTTATTTTTATCCCATGTAAATACCCTAAAGTCATCCATATATTCTATATCTAAATATAGAACATCACAAGGTATATCCTTTTTTCTAAACTTATTTGCTATATCAAGTAAATTACTTTCAGGACAATATGCCCATCTACATTGCTGGTAACCTAATGTCCACATTTGTGGAAGAGGTGTAGTTCCTGTTAAATATGTATATCCTTTTATTACATTCTTTACAGTTGGTCCATAAATAAAATAATAATCTATATTTCCATCTACAGCTGCAAAATAGTAATAATTAGAATTTTCTTTTCCTAAATCAAAATGAGTTTCAAAAGTATTATCAAAGAATATACCAAAAGCTTCTTCATCTTTAAGTGTTATAAAAAATGGTATTGATTTATATAATTTTTCATATGTCTCTCCATGTGGAGTAGGATCATCTGTATTCCAGTTTACATAGTGACATCCTTTCTTATTTAAATGACCTGTTTTTTCCCCAAATCCATAAAAATACATATCATCTTCTAGTTTTTTAGGTATAAATACTTTATACTCCATATGCTCATTAACTTTATGACCTTCTTGAGTTGCTATATCCAACCTGCCTGCACAATTTTTTATAAATGGATCCCTTATACCTCTGTAATCTTCACAAATTATTTTCTTATTTTTATTATATATATCAATCTTAAATTCATCATAAATTTTAACAATTAACTCTTCAGTACTTATTTCAATAAACTCTTTTAATTTACTTACTTCAATTTTACACTTATCTACTTTTAAATTTTCTATTGCTTTTGAATTTCTTCTATTTATATTTATATTTGAAAAGAAATTTATTATATATGGATTTATTATTTCTATAACTGCAGATTTATTTTCAAATTCTATGCTAATTATATTATTTTTTATGATAAATTATAATA
>CALESE010000085.1 GCA_937907205.1 uncultured Romboutsia sp.
GTGGGAGTTTTATAATGAATATTTTTAGAGAATTATTTGGTGATGTTTATAAGAGTAAAATATTTTGGACTGTAATTATTGTTAAAGCATTATCTTCTTGTATTGATAGTCTATTGTATTTTTTTGATATAAATATAAACTTAGGGGATACTATTAGTATATTACTTAATACATACTTATTGGTTTATATTCATATTTATATTATTAAATCTCTAAAAGATAATAATCAAGAAACTAGAATTAGTTTAAAAACTTTTATATTTTCTAGTATATTAACTTGGTTTATTTTCTTTTATCTTACTTATTTAAATATAAATAACATAAAAAGCCGAAATGAATTTTTCAACTAAAAATCATTTCGGCTTTTTTTAATCATTAATTGGTTTTTCTTTATGTGAATTTAATATTTTTCCACTTATTAAAAACTTTTTATATTCTAATCTAGAATATGTTCTAAACATTGATGATGCAACTAATACTCCAAGTGCTATAGATCCACTTGCAAACATTACGTTTGAACCTATAGTCATTGCTTCTTGAAAATTATTTTGTATCATATAAAACATTGTATTATATAAACCAAGACCAGGTATTAAAGTAATTATTCCTGGTATAACAAACAATATTGTTGGTTTTTTGAATTTTCTAGATAATATTTCACACAATGTTGATGCTATAAAAGCAGCTATAAAATTAGAAAACATTGTATCAAAATTACTTCTCATTAAAAGTATATATATAGTCCATGATATCATACCCACTGATCCAGATATAAATAATGTTTTTCTAGGAGAGTTTAGGAATACTGCAAATCCTACTGCTGCCAAAAATGAAAATACTATATGTATATAAAGTGGCATCCAAATCATTATAATGTACCTCCCATTTTTATATATACGTTAATTATCATACCTACTCCTGCCGCTATTGATGTTGCAATCATTCCTGCATCAAATGCACGAGTTATCCCTGATACTAATTCTCCTGATATTAAATCTCTTACACCTTTTATGAATGGTACCCCTGGAAGTAAGGGCATTATTGAACCTACTATAAGCATTTTTGGTGTTTCAAGTATACCGATCTCAGTAAGTGCTACCCCAGCTATTGATATTATTATAGACGCTATTAATGTAGCAAATATTGATATACGACTTATTTTCATAACTTTATCATAGGTTACCATTGCTATTACTGATGTTATAAGAGTTAGCATAAATGTTATTAAATTATCTCCACCAGCTAATACAGCAAAACTAGAAGAACCTATTGCCGTAGCTATATTTACTGCTAATCTTGAATATGGTGGTTTATACTCTGTATCATCATCTAGACTCTTTAACTCTTTTATTGCTTGTCCTATACTTATGTCAGTATTACTTACAAATCTTCTACTAAAATCATTTAATAAATCTACTTTGTTTAAATTTATACATCTATTCTTTATTACTTTCATAAAAGAATATCCATCAAATCTATCATCAGATATTATTATTACATTAGGTGTCAAAAATACGTTAATATGATAAAAACCTCTTGATTTACATATTCTTACAACACTATCTTCTACTCTATATGTCTCAGCTCCATTTGCAAGCATTAATTCTCCAGCAAATATTGCTAGTCTTAGGACATCTTTTTTGTATTCATGTTTTTCTTTATATTTCATAAATGCCCTCCTATATGGTTATTTTTAATTTAAATACATTATATAATTTTATCAAATATATAAAATATATCAATATAAAAATTATTACAATTATATATTGATATTATTTCCATTAAGTTTAATTTCATGGTATGATTATTGTATAATTTAATTTAAATACATTATTTTAATAGTAGGGGGATTAAAATTGAATAAATATATAAAATTGTCAAATGGATTAAATATGCCTAAAATAGGTTTTGGTACTTATAAAACAGGTAGTGATGAAGAAACAATAATATCTATTAAAGAAGCTCTTAATAATGGATATAGACAAATAGATACTGCTTCTTTTTATAATAATGAGGTTGGAATTGGTAAAGGTATAAAAGAAAGTAATGTTCCTAGAGAAGAAATATTTTTAGTAAGTAAAGTATGGAATGATGATCAAGGATATGAAAATACTATAAAATCATTCAATGAATCTTTAAAAAAATTGGATACAGATTACTTAGACTTATACTTAGTTCATTGGCCTACTAAATTAAATAATGAAACATGGAAAGCTTTAGAGAGTTTATATAAAGAAGGTAAAGTAAAATCTATAGGGGTATGTAATTTTAAAGAAAATCATTTAGAAGATTTAATGAAAAATGCTGAGATAATGCCCATGGTAAATCAAATTGAAATACACCCTAAACGTACTCAAAAAGATATTATATCTTACTGTCATAAAAAAAACATACAGGTTGTAGCATGGGGGCCATTATCTAGAGGTAAGGTTTTATCTGAGCCTATTATGATTGAATTAGCTAATAAATATAATAAAGATATTGGCCAAATAATACTTAGATGGCACATTCAAAATAATATAATCCCTATACCTAAATCAAGTAATCCTCAAAGGATAAAGTCAAATATTGATATATTTAATTTTGAATTAACTAAGGAAGATATGATAAAAATAGATTCTTTAAATAATGATGAATTTATATCAACTTGCCCAGAAGGAACTACATATTTTGAATAAAAATTTCATTGAAGAAGCCTACTTAAATTATTTTAAATAGGCTTTCTTTTAAAACCAGATTTTCCCTACTGGCATTACAAAAGTTACAAAAAATATAAAACTTTTTAGATTTAGTACTGAACGTTTCAATACTGCTACTTCATAGTCTTCACTTATAATATCATATCTTTTTTCGTTAATAGCATATATAGTGACAAAGCTTATAAATATTAATAAAGCATTAGATAAAACACAAAGTAGAGCTATCTCTATTATATCCAATATATTAAAAAGGTCTGACTTATACAAAAGTATAGCTAAATAACTTGGTATTATTATCATAAATATCCATGTAACTATACTTACTATCTTTTTATATTCATCTTTCCTTGACATTGATAATATATTTCTAACAAATTTAGCCATAACATCACTCCCTCCTTTATATATTACCAAATTTTCACAATATAAAATAGATTAAATATAATAATTATAATGGACCATTTAGACCTTCTCCATACCTATCTTCGTAAGCATTTATACTTTTTTTAGTTTTCTAGTACATATAGATAGAGCTTCTGATTGAAAATTAAATAAATACAATTACAATAAATATTACAATTGATGTTATATTTTAATAATTTTATGGTTTTTTTCGACAAGATATGATATTATACTATCAAGTAATAATACTAGATATTATATTTTAAAGGAGAACTATATGAAAAAAAAATATATTATTGCTCTATTAATAATATTATCGCTTTTTAGTGCTGGATTATTATTTGTAGGGAATTATTTTTACAATTTAGCTATAAATCCTTATACATCAAAAGATTCAATATTTGGTGAAGATGATGATAGTGGATTAGAAGTAAAAGAAGATACTCAATGGCTAGAAAAAAAATCAGGATATGAAGATGTTTACTTAACTTCATTTGATAATCTTAAACTACATGGATATAAAGTAATAAATGAAAATAAAACTAATAAGTGGGCTGTCGTTGTTCATGGGTATACTAGTGAAGGTAAATTAGTTAGTTCAAAGGCAAAACATTTATATGATATGGGATATAATATATTAGTTCCAGATTTAAGATCTCATGGTCAAAGTGAAGGTGAATATATTGCTATGGGATGGGATGATAGATTAGATATTATAGATTGGGTTAACTCAATCATAGACTCTGATAAAGATGCCGAAATAATATTACATGGTACTTCAATGGGTGCTGCAACAGTCCTTATGGTTTCAGGAGAAAAACTTCCTTCTAATGTTAAATCTATTGTTGCAGACTGTGGATATACATCAGTTTGGGATGAGTTTACTCACCAATTAAAAGCATTATATAACTTGCCATCATTCCCTGTTTTAAATGCATCTAGTATTGTAACAAAATTCAAAGCTGGATATTGGCTAGGTGAAGCTTCTACTTTAGAACAAGTAAAAAAATCTGAAACACCTATATTATATATTCATGGAGATAAAGATGATTTTGTTCCATACTATATGATGGATGAATTATATGAAAACACTAAGTCAGAAAAGGAAAAACTTACTATAAAAGATGCAGGTCACGCTGAAGGTGACTTAGTAGATCCAAAGCTTTACTGGTCTACTGTAGAAAACTTCTTAAATAAATATGTTAAATAAGGTTGCCTCTATTGGCAACCTTATTTATTTTGTGTATCTATTGTAGTTATTAATGAAATATCTCTTATTTCATGGTATACTATTAAAAATATAATATTACAAAAGTATATTTTGATAATTAATCGGAGGTGTTTAATATTAATAATAAAAATATACAAAATATAAAAAAATCTTCAGATGCATTATGCAAAGAAAACTTATCTACTCATATTGTAATAACTGTAGTTATTACATTATTAACTATGATATTTGAAAAACTTCTAAATATAGATCATCACTATAATGTTTATCCTGTATCTCAAGAGGCCATATTTTTTATGTTTCAACACTTTATTATGTCATTTATTGTTACAACAAGTATGAGGAATCATCACCTAAGTGCAAAAGAAGTGTTCTTAGAGTTCAAGTCAAGATTTAGAGAAATCACTTTAACTGGTCTGGTAATATCAATATTATCTTATGTATTGTTATTATCTATCTATCATTTATCTAAAATACTTAATTTACTATTATACTTAATTACGTCAGCATTTGATATGCCATATTTAAATAATATGATAGAATTTACAGTTATCACTGGCTCTTATTTAGTATCTATTGTTATATATACTTTAGTTCCTGTTATATCAGCTTGCATTCTTTCAAAAGATGCAGACCATGAATTAAATGTACTTGGAGTATTTCGTGAATGCTTTTTATTAATAGAAAGAAAACTTATAAAGTATGTTTTTTATTTTATTTCAAGTAGATTAATAATATTTTCTGGACTTAAATTCCTATTAGAATATATATCAACAGATTCTTCTTTTGTCGTTGAGATACTTTTATCAGCTCCTATTACGATGCTTGAAATATTAGCTGAAATATACATACTAAACTTCTTTATGTATATTGGAGATAAACATATGACTGATATATCTATTGAAACTATAACAGAATATACACATTCTAAAACTGAACTATCATCTATTTTTAAGAAGAATTATAAAAAAATTGGTCTTAAAGCTTTATATATATCATTAATATATATAGTAATATTTGCTACACTTAAATATATTGTATTTTTATTTTTAAAAGTTGATGCCTTATTTAAAGATATTTTAAGTGTAATTTTAGATGTTATTGAATTTGGATTAATACTTAGAGCTACTCATAAAACAATAAAAAATCCTAATGATAGTATAAAAGATATACTTATAATGAATAAAAAAAGTGTACTATATATATTACCAGTGTCTATATTTGTAGCAGTTTTATCTTTATTAGTATTTAAGCCTATATTTATTTTGTCTACAAATAAGGTTATGAATTTTGATTTTATGCTTGCTTCTCCCATATTTATGATAATAGCTGTTCTTCTTTGGTTGGTTATTGCTATAAGCGTGATAATTTCCTTAGAGGTAGTAATTATATCTATATATGGTATGGAGATAGATAGACATGAAAATTTAAACCCAATAACTGAGCTACTAAGAAGTTCAAAGGGATTGTCTGGATATAAAACAAGATTTTTAAAGTTTATGTTTATAACTACAATAGATATTATTATAGTAATAATGTTTTTAGAGTATGTATCTTTGTATATGGCTAATGGTTGGTTGGTTCCTGTAATAGATTCTCTTCAATTTATAGCTAAGGCTGAGTTTATATCTAAATTAGCTATATGTATATTGGTCTTTGTTCCAAGAAGGCTTGATAGATATGTTAATAAGGAAAACCAAATATTATTTGAATAAATTAATTAAAAAAGTATTATTTATTAAGAGTTAGTATTTATAAATTTGTAAATACTAACTCTTTAATTTTAGATAAGGCAGTAATTTGTGCAACTAAAATTAATACTAACCAAAAACTTAAAAATACTTTATATTTTGTATAATTTCTTCTATTTATTGTTAGAAGAGTTTCAAAACAATATAGAAAATAAAAAGTATCTCAACAGACTCATTTAGAAGAAGCTGCTATTTTCTAAAACATAAAAAAATTTAAAGACTCTATTCCTTCTAATTATAAAAACTACGAGTATTTAATTAAAAATAAATTAGTAATAAATAGAGGGTGTAGTTAAAAACGACACCCTCTTTACTTTATATAATAGCTTATGGTACTACATTTTTATAAACTACCATTCTCTAAATTTGAGATTTATTTCCATTACATACCATATATGTAATAATATTAAGTACAATAGCTATAAGAAGTACTGCTGAAACATTTGATACATTACCTAATGTATCCATCATTGCTGTGAAATCTTCTATATTTACTAAATGATTAGCATAAAATATTTGCATACATAAAGAAATAGCACATGAACTTATACTAATTCCTGAAATCACCCCTAAATTATTACTAACATAATTATCTTGTCTCATAAAAGTTATAATAGGAATTATCAATGCAATCAATCCAAATAGTAAGCTCCCTATATTTAACCAACCATATTCCATAATAATAACCCCCATTCATATATAATTTAAATATTAGTTTTTATAATTTAATACACCATATTCAATTATTTTCAAATTTATATTTTTTCATATCATATATTATTCTTTTTTTAATACAAATATTTAAACATGGTTTTACATTATATAACAATGATTAACTTTAATTATATTATATTGCATTCCAGTAAACTTTTCAACTTCTATAAGTTGTTAATTAGTTTGCTTTTTGCAAATTAACTTATATAACTATTGTTAGTTTTCTCTTTTGTTAAAATTTATATAAAATAATGACACTTACATGTATAATATATTTCATGGGGTGATTATATTGAAATTCTCTAATATTGATTTAAAGGTAAAAATTTATGTTGTAGTTTCAATAATTCTAATATTTAAGCTTATAACTAATCATTATTTTATACTTGATGTTCATGCTACACATACTTTTGATTTATTTATAACTTTTATTGTTATTCAAATTGTGATTATATATTTAAAAAAATCAATTAACTATTTTTATAAAAAGTATCTATGTCTTATATCACTTGGTATGTGGATTTATTTTATATTATTTGCCTTTTTATAATTTAGAAATATTGTTTATGATATAATTATTCTATTCTATTGCCATTTTGAAATATATTATCTAAAAAATGTTATTCATTTTCTTAAGTAATATATAAAAAATACGCTTCTATAAATATTTTTAAGAAGCGTATTTTTTATAATTAACATATTTTCCATAATCTAATTTAATTATATAACTTTTGGAAAGAATACACACTTTATTTTAAAGAGATTCTACTGAATACATGAATTAGCTTTTATCATCTATTTTATAACCTTCTTATTATAAATTCCCTCAAGACCTGCATCCTTTACTCTACTTCTAATCGTATCAACATTAATAGTATAAAAACCAATTTCTTTCATTCTATTAAAATAACTACTACCAGCAAAAGTAAATCTCAATTTCTCTCCATCACGCTTATGCATCTCTATATTTGAATAAGCAATAAAATCACCTATCAATAAATTAGTAGGAAGTTGTAATAAATACATACCAACTGCACTTCTAGCAGCATTGTGTCCAGCTAAACTACCTGTGCATATCGCTTCTGTATGACCAACATAAAATCCTGATTTTTCCCCTCCAACAAATAAGTTTCTCATACCTTTAGCTCTCATATAATTATCTCTCGGAGCAACTGCCATATATCTTATAGAGTTACCTTTACCACCAGAATAAGGATCTACTATCAAAGCTTTTTTAAACCCTGGAACTAATCTTAGTTTTTCAAGATTAAAAAACGGAGTCATAAGTTTTGCATGACCTGTATCAATTAATACAATATTTTCAGCAAATGCAGGAAGTGCATATTGTTGACAGACCTTTATATCTAATTTCTTTTCATTTCTAAGTTCCTGAGGAAGAGGTATTACTGCACATCCTTTTTCATTTAATTCATTTTGTATTTCTTCACTTAAAGATTCTTTTAATAATTTCATAGAACCACTAAATGCTCCATAATCTCCATCAGCCCTTTTACCTATCATATCTTCAACACCACATTTAGCTGTAACACTTACTCTTCCACCAAAAGATGGACATCTTAAAACACACATTGCACACCCATTACCATATTTTTCACAGTTACCCATAGGACCTGATGAACCTGTAGTATCTACAAATGCATCCCCTTCTACTCTTTCTCCGCTTTCAAGTATAACTGCTTTTAATTTATCTTCTTCACAGTCAACATCTACCACCCTACTTATAAATCTTACCTCTATACCCATATTTATTATTAACTTTCTAACTGGTTGTTCTATCTTAGTTACATTATAAATAGTTGCATGATCATGTCCTGGAAAATCCATATTTACATGAGTTGCATTTTCATCAGTTAATGTAAATAGTTCGCTAGCTCCTAGTGCCATAGCTTCTTCACAAGCTGTAAATCTTCCGTTATTTCTCATTATACCACCAACATTGCCAAGACCTACTAATAAATCTGTTTTTTCAAGTATTACAACATCAGCTCCGGCTTTTTTAGCACTTATTGCAGCAGCACAACCTGCCCATCCTCCTCCAATAACAACAACTTTTGCCATATAAATACCCCCTTAAAACTATTTAATAGAATGTAAATATTCTCTACTATCAAGTTGAGCCTTACATGTTTTTACTTGACATCCATTCATATTAACTACACACGCACCACATATACCCTCACCACAGCAGATTAAATTGTTATTTGATATAGCAAATTTTATATTTTTATCTACACTGTCAACTATATTCATAACATCTTTACTAAATCCAACTGATGCACCACTATATACAAATGATAGATTTTCTCGTCTTATATAATCAGCTATTAAATCTTTATCTTTTCTAAGATTTATATCGTTTATATTAACTCCCATATTTAATATTTTTTCTTTTACAATATCTAAAACTCCACCCTTAGTATTTAAAAATACTTCTACATGATTATTATTTTTTATAAGTCTTTTAATAACATTAATAGAATTTACTTGTGATAGACCATTTAAAATAACTACACAATTTTGACTCATATTTGATTTAACTTCTTTTATTCCAAATATACCATTAAAATATGGTGCTTTTACAAAAACTTTATCAGATTTAACTATTGGTTTAGTTTTTACTCCTCTAGGATGAACAATAACTTCAAGTATATTATTTTCTTCATCTATATCCATAACTGATATAGGAACATTAAACATAGTATTTTCCTTATTTTTATCTTTTAAAAATACATAGGCTCCTGGCTCACACAAATCTTTTGTCATACATTTTGGTATTTGAATTTTTATTAGATATAAATCTATACCTATTTCTTCACTATCTAAAATATCACATAGTACTTCTTTTCTTTCATTGACTCCTGAAATTTTATCATGTTGTAACTGATTATAAATACAAACGCCCTGCCATTTACAATCACAAACTTTTTCTCCTCGTATTAAGCTACATTTTATACAATCACCACTATAAGCAAGATGACATGGACAGTATCTACCTCCTGCATCGGCACAAAATTGAATATTAGATTTTTTCAACTTATCCACTTCCTTAAACTGATATTTTATAATGTCTTAGACTATATAATATTAATTTATTATTTATTAATAATTTTGGTTACAAAAGTAAATCAATTTACTACTTCTATTTTTATCTAAAAAAAAATATAATTTATCATAAAACTATCACTTTCAGGAGAGATGCTTATGGAAAATACCTTTATTTTTTCTAGAGAACATATTGTTATATTAATTATCTTTGAAACATTTATGTATATTTGCCCAAAGTTAACTAAGAATTTATTACCTTATAGCTATATAGTTGAAAAAATAATTTGTTGGCTTTTACTATTAGAAATAGTCTTTGAGCAATTTTCATTAATATCAATGGGAGGATATGATGTATTCACTTGTCTGCCTATTACTACAAGTAGATTTTGTGCGTATATTTGTATCGCTATATTATATTTTAAAAAGTATCAATTCTTTAATATATTTTTTTCTTGGAGTTTAGTATGTTGTATTGAAGAGATTATATTTTTCCCAAGTATAGGATTTAGATATCCAAATGTATTGTATTTTTTAAATGTATTTTCTAAGTTTTTGCTTATATATGCCAATGTATATATGGTTGAAGTAAGAAAATTCAAAATAACTAAGTCTGCAATTTATGAAAATATAGCTACTTGTTTAATTTATTTCTCTTTTATTTTTTTATTAAATACTTTTACATATTCACATTATTATTATGTATTTTCAAGTTTTAATTTAATAAGTATATTAATATTTTTAATTTGTACAACATTGATTTATATACCTAAGTTATTAGTAGATATATAAAAAAAATAGACTGTCAATTGACAGTCTATATAGTTTTATTTTCAATGTGTAAGAAGAAAATAAAAATCTTAGGCTAATTTAATTATATCATATTTTGTTATACTTCTAAAATTTATTTTTTGTTTCTCGCTAGATAATATAAAGTTCTTACACCTTCTCCTGTTGCTCCACTACTTTTATATCCACAAGATTTTGAAGTTTCGCTCGTTCCTGCTATATCTAAGTGTAACCATGGTGTATCCCCAACAAATTCTCCAACGAACAACCCTGCAGTTATACATCCAGCTTCTCTACCACCAGTATTTTTTAAATCTGCTTCTTTTCCTTTTAATTGCTCTTTGTATTCATCAAATGTAGGCATTCTCCATATTTTCTCACCTGATATATCTGCTGCATCTTCTAATTGATTGTAGAATTTGTTATTATTAGTTACTACAGCAGTTGCCACACTTCCAAGTGCTATTATAGCTGCTCCTGTTAATGTTGCTACATCTACTACTTTAGTTACTTTTTCATTATTTACTATATAATAAATAGCATCAGCTAGTGTAAGTCTACCCTCTGCATCAGTATTTAATATTTCTATTGTTTTGCCAGCCATAGACCCAATTATATCTCCTGGCTTATAAGAATTGCCCGATATTGCATTTTCACAAGCTGCTACTACTGCTATTACATTTTTATCTAATTTATCTTTGGCTATAGCACACATTGCTCCTATAACACTTGCTGCTCCACCCATATCAGTTTTCATATTTACCATAGAGTCAGTTGGTTTTATAGAGTATCCACCAGTGTCAAATGTTAATCCCTTACCAACAAGTCCAAGTATTTCTTTATCAGAACTATTTCCCATATATCTCATAACTATAAATCTTGGCTTATTGATAGAACCCTTTGCAACTGCTAAAAATGCTTCCATTTTTAAAGCTTCTATCTTTTCTTCTTCATATACTTCTACTTCAAATCCAAACTCTTTTCCAAGTTCTACCACTTTGTTGGCTAAAGTTTCTGGATATAATACATTAGCAGGCTCATTTACTAAATCTCTTGCTATTATAGTAGAATCTGCAAATATGTTTGCTTTTTCAAGTAACTTAGCATCATCTCTATCAGTGTATATATTTACATTTTCTATACATTTAGATTTATTATCTGTCTTGTATTTTGTAAATTCATAATTTCCTAGCTTCATACCTTCAAAGAAAGCTATGTAATTTTCTTCACTTAGTCCTATATTTAATAAATCAATATCTTTTGACTTACAATTATCTTCATTTACTAATTCTTTTAACTTCTTGGCTAAATTTCCACCTACAACTCTAGCTTTCTCAGATGTTAATTTTAAGTTTTCACCAAGACCTACTAAGCAAACTGTATGTAATTTTTCATCTATAAATGCTTTTATAATTTCTATTTTATTATATTTTCCTTCAAATCCTTCTATTAATAGATTTATTTGTTTAAATGGTGTTTCAAACTTTTCATTTTCATATGAAGTTATTACAACAATATTATCTAAATTTTTTATTTTTGATTCGTAACTTTTAAAATTCATATTATTCCTCCTTATCATATTAAAAAGCTACCATATGGTAGCCTTTTAACTTTTCATTGTAGTATTTACTTATTATTTAAAATTATAAGCATATCTCTACTTATTTATTATATAAGAGTATTCTATATATTACCATATTATTCAAAGTTTAATAGTCATTAATTATTTTTATAGTCTTCGTTCTTCTTAGATAAACTTTGTATCTTTTCTATAACTCTTGGAGTTACTGTAAGTATATTATCCACTAAATTTATATTACTATCTAAACTCATAAGTCTTGTTTCTCCATTTTCAACAACTACAAATGCAACTGGTGAAACTGATATGGCACCAGCACTACCCCCTGCAAAGTTTGAATCATTCTTATCATTATGGCTATTATCATCATTATCGTGACCTTTTGAATATTCTCCACCACCTATACCAAATCCAATTGTAACCTTAGATATAGGTACTACTACAGTACTTTCAGTTTGTATAGGGTCTCCTATTATAGTATTTGCATCTATCGAACCTTTAATAGTTTCAAGAGTTGTTTCCATAAGACTTTGTATTGAATTTGTCGATCTCATGTTTTATTGCCTCCTTATTTTTGTTATATATCTTAATAAATGCTATACCTATTTTAATCAAGTCTTTTAATTTAGGCATAGCATGCACTCTAATACTAGCTCTTATAAAATTTTTTGTATAATCTGGATTTACTACTAAGTATAACTTGTCTGTGTGAACTATATTGGCAATATTTCCATAAATAGTATTTATAAGTATGTATATAAAAGAAGTAAAAGTAAAAACCTCACTTCCATAGTTAACTTTAGAGTGTACTTCATGAATTTTAATTTTATCAAGTAATCTTAATATACTTAAAAGATTACTAAAAAATAATTTAGTTTTAATTTTTGATTTTTCTACTTGATTTTTGTCTTTTGCCTTTCTTCTATTTTTTTTATTAGTTGGTGGATAAAGTTGTTTTTCTATATTTATTAAATTAAACATATATTTTATATAAATCTTTATACATAAATCTTTATTCTTAATGTCGATCGTAAATATTAAATGAAAAATCGATTTTAAAATAACAGCTATTAATGCTATTAAAAAAATTATAATCAATATGTAATTACTAATTCCAATATTTTTCATATTTATATTATTTTCTAAAAAACAACTATCTATACCCTTTATTATAAAAAATTCGCTTCGCTTAAGAGACTATGTAAGTGAAGCGTTTCATATCGCTAAAGGCTAAATCCGTTTATAAAAAAAACTGATTCTTTCGAATCAGTTTTTTTCTTCATACTTTTCAATTGGAGGTAAATCTTCTAGTTTTTCTATATTTAATAATTTTAAAAACTCATTTGTAGTTTTATAAATTATTGGTTTACCTATTTTATCTAATCTACCAGCTTCCATTATCAATTCGTTTTCAAGTAATGTCTGAAGAGCTTTATCACACTTTACTCCTCTTATATCTTCTATCTCAACTTTAGTTATTGGTTGTTTATATGCTATTATAGTAAGAGTTTCAAGGGTAGCTTGACTTAAAGACTTCTTCTTTTTAGGTTCAAGAATCTTTTTTATAAAAAAAGCATACTTTTTATTAGTACACATTTGATATTTATTTTCTAATTTTATTATTTGTATGCCTCTGTCATTTTCTTCATACTCTTTTATAAGTGAATCTAGCATAAATTCAATCTCTTTACTTGATAATTCTTCATTAATTGCATAATTTAATTCATTTACACTTATAGGATCTCCATGTGCAAATAGTATAGATTCTATAATATTTTTTATATCTTCACGTCTCATCTTATTACTCCACATTTTTTCTAATCAATATATCATCAAAAAATATATTTTGATCAACTATTATTTCATTTACTTTTATAAGTTCAAGAATAGATAAAAATGTAGCTATAATTTCATCTTTCTCACAACTATCTATAACTTTTGTAAATCTTACTTCATTTTCTTTATTTATTATATTTCTTATGTAATTTATCTTTTCTTCAACAGAAATTATTCTACCTTTAACAATCTTATCTAGCTTTTCATCATTAACTTCCTCTTCTTTAATTGACTTAACTCTTAATATAAGTGGAAGTATATTTTTTATTGCATCAATTGATATATCTGATAAATCTACTTTATCATCAATTACTATTTCTTCTTTTTTTCTATAAAATATTTCATTTATGTAATTTACATTTTCTTTTATATCATCAGTAGCTAACTTAAACTTTTTGTATTCTTCTAGTTTTTCCATAAGCTCAAGTCTTGGATCTTCTACTTCATCATTATCTTTTTGTTTATATAATAAATATTTTGATTTTATTTCTAAAAGCTTTGAAGCCATTGTTATAAATTCACTAGTTATTTCTAAATCCATTTTTTCAAGCATTGATAAATAATTCATATATTGATTAGTTATCTCTATTATTGATATATCTTTTATATCAATTTTTTGTTTAGAAATAAGATTATATAGTAAATCTAATGGACCTTCATAAACTTGTAATTGTATATTATATTTCATTTAATCTCCTCTTACTTCTTAACTAAATAAAAATACTATATTCATTATTATATTTCTTATTGGACTAACAAATATTTCATATGCACCTGTTAATATTAATAATAAAAATATAATATTACTCATATTTTCATATTTATAAACTATATCATTATACTTATATGGTATAAATGAAGATATTATCCCCCATCCATCAAGTGGTGGTATTGGTAATAAATTAAATGCTGCAAATCCTACATTGTACACAATAGTATATCCAGCTATTAGATTTATAGCGTACATATTTACAGACTTATTAATTAATACACAAATTATAGCTGTAACTATGTTTGCTATAGCCCCAGATAATGAAACTAAAACATTTCCAAATTTATAATTTTTAAAATTATTAGGGTTTACCGGTACAGGTCTTGCCCATCCTATTTTAAATATTAACATCATTAATATCCCAATTGGGTCAACATGAGCTGATGGATTTAAAGTCATCCTACCGTACACTTTAGCAGTATCATCACCTAATAAATGTGCTGAATATGCATGACCAAACTCATGAACAGATATAGCTATTGCAATGGCAACTACTGTTGCTAATATAGTACTTAAGTCCATATATTCATCTCCTAAATTTTACTTTTTGATATTATTATACCAATTTACAAAATTATAATCAAAGTTTTTATATTTTAGTAAAAACTAAAAAAGAAGTCATATGACTTCTTTTTTATAGCATACTATCAATTACTCTTTGAAGCATTTGTAAATAGCTTGCTTTATTTATATCTTTTGTACTTACTAAATCAACTTGTCCTACTAATTTTTTATCTTTATATATCTCAACTTTTCCAAGTACAGTTCCCTTTTTAATTGGAAGTGTTGGATTATCATATACTTTTATTTTTCTAGTAAAATCTTTATTTGATCCTTTTTTAAGAAGTACACTTAAATTTTCTTTTGCTACTAAGTTAACTTTGTTATCCTCTGCTTTATCAAGCGTTAAAGTTGCTATATTATCATTTTTAGTACATAACTTTGTACTTTCATAATTTGAAAATCCATAGTTAAGAAGCGCTGTTGCATCCTTAAATCTAAGTGGGGATGTTTCTGCACCTAAAGTGGCTGCTACTAAATGAGTTTCTCCTCTTTTTGCTGCTGCAGATAAACAATATTTTGCTTGTTGAGTAAATCCTGTTTTAACCCCTGTTGCTCCATTATAATGTTTTATAAGCTTATTAGTATTTGCAAGACCTATTGTAGCTTGTTTTTTTCCAACTACCACTTGGTCCATCCAAGTTGTAAGATACTTGTGTATAACATCATGTTTTAATAATTCCCTAGACATTAAAGCTATATCATGTGCAGATGTATAATGATTATCTACTGGTAAACCATTTGTATTAGCAAAATGAGTATCTTTCATTCCAAGTTCTTGAGCCTTTTTATTCATCATATCTACAAAACTTTCTACACTACCTGCAATATATTCTGCCATAGCAACACATCCATCATTAGCAGATGCAACAGCTATCCCTTTAAGTAATGTATTAACATCTTGTGTCTCTCCTGGTTCAAGGAAAATTTGACTACCACCCATACTAGCTGCATTTTCACTTATTTGAACTTTATCATCAAGCTTAATTTTGCCTGAATCTAATGCTTCACATATTAAAAGCATAGTCATTACTTTAGTTACACTTGCTGGTGGTAATTTATCATGAGCATTTTTCTCATATAAAATTTGACCTGTGCCAACATCCATCAATATAGCTGATTTTGATGATATATCTAATGGAGCATTAGCATTATCTTTGTCATTTGCAAAAGTTACATTCATAGGTAATATCGCAAGTAACATAGCCATAAACATACTAGCTAATCTTTTCATTAATGTCACCTCTTAATTTTTATTTAAAATTATTTTCTCACTATTTACTTTTTTTATTCTATTGATGATTGTTTAGTTGATATATAGAGTTTTGATTTTGAAAATTATTAAAATAAGAAGATATTAAATTATTATTTTGAGCACTTTCTATTATGTCAAAAGCATCTTCATAACTCATACCATAATCTGCTGCTATTTCCATTCTTATTTGTCTTAAAGCTATTTTTGCATTTTGCTTATTTAGTTGTTCATTCATATTAATTCCTCCTATTAAAAATAATTTATATGTTTATTTTTTACTTAAAAAATGCATTTATGATTGTTATTTTTTAGTATTTTTATAACAAAAAATCCTATATAGATAGACACGCTTTTTTCGCATCAAATATATAGGATTAATTTTATTTTAAATACTATCTTTATTTTTATTAAAATATTTCTTCTATTTTATATTAATATAACTTTTATTCATTATATTGTTCAATTTTATCTTTTAGTATATCTAATAATTACTATTCCCTCATCAACTATATACTCTTTTAAATGTAGATCTATCTTAGGATTATTTCCTAAAAATAATGGTCTTCCATTGCCTAATATTGTAGGTATTATTCCTATTATATATTCATCTATAATATCAGCCTTTATAAAGCTATCTAAAAGTACTCCACCTCCAAATAAGAATATATCTTTGCCTTCCTTATTTCTTTCTTCTTCTATTACTTTTACTATATCACCATTTATAAAATGTATATTGTCGTAATCTTTAATTTCCTTAGAAGTTGCTATATATACTTTTTTACTTTTAAAATCATTGTGCATATTTTGGTCATAACATTTTTTCCCCATAACTACAACATCTATATCTTCTAAGAATTTATTAAAATCCCACTTATTTTCAGTGTCTAATCTTTTATCTCCATCACCAATTATCCAGTCATATCCTCCATCTTCACTTGCTATATATCCATCAAGACTTATTGCTAAATTTAATATTATTTTTCTACTCATATTTATCTCCTATCTTTAATTATATTGCTTGTTACTATTATCTAAATTATATATTATATAATTAAATACTCAGTACAAAATATATTATAAGATATAATAGTTGACATCATATGTCATATTTGAAAGGAAAAGTTATGAAAGCAGATAGATTAATTTCTATATTAATGTTGTTGCAAATAAATAAACAAATGACAGCAAATGAATTGGCTACTAAATTAGAGGTATCCACTAGAACTATATACAGAGATATTGAATCTTTAAGTGGTTTAGGTATACCTATATTTAGTGATAGAGGAACAAATGGTGGTATAAAACTTTTAGGAAATTATAAAACTTCTTTAACTGGAATAAATCAAAATGAATTATATTCTTTGTTTATTCCAGCAGGAGATAAAATATTAGAAGACTTAGGTGTAGAAAAACTAAAAAATTCTACACTACTTAAACTTCTAGGAAGTTCTTCTTCTAATCAAATAAATGAAATTGAAAAAATTCAAAACTATATTTATATAGATATGAATACTTGGAATGATAATCCAAATTATATAGACAAGGATATTCTTTCTACATTACAAAATACAATCTGGAACTTTAATTCAGTAATGTTTCTGTACAGAAAAATAAATGAAATAAAAACTGTTAAGTTAAATCCTTTAGGGTTAGTCTGTAAAAGAGGGATTTGGTATTTAGTTGGAGCTAATCATGATATTGTTAAAACCTATAAGGTTAGCTCTATAGAAAATATTACTCTAACTGATGAGTATTTTAAAAGACCTATTGATTTTGACTTAGAAAGTTATTGGAAATCATCTACCAGTAATTTTAAGTATTTAATTCCTAAATATAAATTTATATTTAAAATTAATCCTTCTATTTTAAATCATATAAAAGAAAGAAAGTTTATAACTATAACTAATACTGTTGTTAAAGATAATTATATATATATTGATATAAATTTTGATTCCATATTGCAAGGTATTGAGTTTGCTTTTGGCTATGGAAATGATATTGAAATAATAGAACCAGTTAGTGCTATAAATGATATTAAAAAAAAGGCAATGGAAATAATTGAATTATACAAATAATTATTAATTTAATGATTTTAAATAGCTTATTATATATCCAAACTATAAAAAGATGCCTTTATTGGCATCTTTTTTATTAATTATTTTCCTGCTAATTCTAATGCTCTATCTAAAACAACTTTACCATTGCACATTCCATAATGAGTCATATTTATAACTTCAACTGGAGCACTATCTCCAACTATTTTTTTATCTTTTTCTAACATAAATTCATATTATGTAATTTATTGAAAACGTTTTTAATTATGCTATAATAATATACTATTTCTTTTTAATTGTCTATACATTTAATATTTTTTAATTAACTAAAAAAATATATATACATTTAAATTCAATTACATTATTAAAAGCCTAGATATATCTAAGCTTTTAATAATGATTTAATTCATTTTCTATATTTATTATTTCAGCATCAGTATTTTCTTCTATAAAATCAATTATATTTTCAACCATAGAATCACCTATTTTAGAATCTAAAAATATACCTGATATTCCTATTGTTATTCTTTGATGTAAATCTTGATTATCTATTTCTGCTACTGATATATTAAATTTATTTTGAAGTTTAGCTATTATGCTTTTTACAACCATTCTTTTTTCTTTTAATGAATGTACCCAACTAGCTCGCAAATCAATTTTCATTACAAGTATTTTCATTTGTTTATCCTTTCTTATCTATAATCATTTTCTATAGCTTGTGCTAATATTTTATTTATATTATCCATAAGTAAATTTATTTTTTGCTCACTTTCTAAATAAGTTGCAACTTTTTTATTTTTAGATATTTTTTTTTGAGTACTTTCAAATTTTATAGCTGTCTTTTTATCAATTTTTTCATTTTTAATTCTATATCTTTGAAGTTGCATTTGATTTATTCTATATTCCTTTAGTAAATTTTCCGAATTTTTATCGTTTTTTAATTCATTCATAGATTTTGTAAAATTTCTATATTCCTTACTATTTTTTATTTCATTAGCTAACTTTGTCGCTGTTTCATATACTCCCATACTATACCTCCCAAAAATTTATTACAATCAAAAAAGATTGAATATAATTTATTATATTCAATCTTTTTTAATTATACCTCCATTATTATAGGAAGTATCATTGGATTTCTTTTAGTTTTTTGGTATAAATAATCTTTTAGATTTTCTTTTATATTATTTTTTAAATAAGCCCACTCTTTTATGTTTCTATCTTCACAATCTTTTAATACTTGTTTTATAACATTTTTAGCTCCATCCATTAAATCTTCAGATTCTCTTACATAAACAAATCCTCTTGATATAATATCTGGACCTGCTAAAACTTTTCCATCTTCTTTAGATATAGTTACAACAACTATCATTAAACCATCTTCTGATAAGTGTTTTCTATCTCTTAATACGATATTTCCTACATCTCCTACACCTAAACCATCAACTAAAACATTTCCTGTAGGTATAATTCCACTTATTTTAGCTGAATTTCTATCTAACTCTAATACTTCTCCAACTTTATTTATAAATATATTTTGGCTAGGCATACCTAATTCTTCTGCTAATTCTGCATGCTTTTTTAACATTCTAAACTCACCATGTATCGGCATAAAGAATTTAGGCTTTGTTATAGTATGAATCAGCTTTAATTCTTCTTGATAAGCATGACCTGATACATGTATATATGACTCATCATATACAACTTCTGCACCTTTTTCAAATAAGAAATCAATTACTTTTGATATTGGTTTTTCATTTCCTGGTATTGGATGAGCTGATATTATAATTAAATCTCCACTTTTTATCTCTACTTTTTTATGCTCGGAACTTGCCATTCTAGCTAATGCTGACATTGGCTCTCCTTGAGAACCTGTTGTTATTAATACGATTTCACCATCTTCATACTTATACAAATCATTTATTTCTATTAAAATATCTTCTGGTATATCTAAATATCCTAGTTCTTTAGCAACTCCAACAACGTTTATCATTGATCTACCTGAAACAGCTACTTTTCTACCAAACTTTTCTGCAGCATTTATTATTTGTTGTAATCTGTGTATATTAGAAGCAAATGTAGCAACTATTATTCTACTATTTTCAGCTTTTCTAAATAAATCTTCTAATCCTGCTCCTACAGTCTTTTCTGACATAGAATATCCTTGCTTTTTTGCATTAGTACTTTCTGCTAATAATAAAAGTACTCCTTTTTTACCAAGTTCAGCTATTCTAGTTATATCCATTACCTCTCCGTCCATAGGTGTATAGTCTATTTTAAAGTCTCCTGTGTGATATATTATCCCTTGGTCTGTATGAATAGCTATAGAACAAGCATCTGGTATACTATGATTATTTTTTACAAATTCTACTTCCATAACATTAAGCTTTATTATGTCTCTTGGCTCAACAATATTTAACTTAACATTACCCATTTTATGCTCTTTTAATTTTACTTGTATAAGACCTACTGTAAGTCTTGTAGCGTATATTGGAACATTTATCTTTCTTAGTATATAAGGAATAGCCCCTATATGGTCTTCATGGCCATGTGTAATAAATATACCTTTTACTTTGTCCCTATTTTTTATTAAATAAGTTATATCTGGTATAACTATGTCTACCCCTAGCATATCATCTCCTGGGAAACTAAGACCAGCATCGATTACAACTATTTCATCTTTGTACTCAATTGCAGTCATGTTCTTTCCAACTTCATTAAGTCCTCCTAATGCCATTATCTTTATTTTATTGGCGTTTTTCTTGAACAAATGCATCATCTCCTTTTTGTCTATTCAGTTTTATTTAAATTTAAACACGTTCTATAATTTAAATAATATCAACTCACGCACTCTTTACCAGTTATTATAATTGTATCATATTTTATCATATAATTTAAGTCATATTTAAAATACATTTAATGTATTATTTTGACAAACCTATTTTATTTTGATATCCTTCATATATAATATAAGTTTTATGGAGGATATATGCGTGGAAAAACTCATTGTGCAATAGGTGTCTTAAGTGTTATTCAAGCTTCTATACTTTTTAAAATACCTATCTCACTTTTTAACTTAATTATCTCTGCCTTATTTGCTATATTGCCAGATTTAGATGAATCTAACTCAACAATATCAAACCTTTTATTAAAAAAAGATTTTTCAAAGTCAGTATTAAAATGTTGCATTTATTTAATTAATATTTTAATTTTTTTTATATCTATAAGAATTAACGACAATTTTTTTATTAGTGCTTTAATAACTTTTGTTACTATTATTATAATAGAATCAAAATTAAATCATAATACATTAAGAAAACTATTTTTATCTTTAATATTTATTCTACTTGCATTTTGTCTTTATCTTATAAGTAAACAAATATCATTTGTTATATTTTGTTTAATGTTAGCTATATTCCCGTGGCTTAAACATAGAGGCTATTCACATAGTTTATTTGCAATTATCATAATACATTTCTTACTAAAACAAATAGAACTAATAACTAATATATCAAATTTATGCTTTTTTGGAACTGTTAGTTATGCAAGTCATCTATTTTTAGGTGATTTATTTACTAGATCTGGTATACCAATCTTTTACCCAATTAGTGAAAAAAAATACTCTTTATGCTTTTTCAAAGTTGGAAGTTTTTTTAGTAATATACTAGAAATGTTGTTTATTTTATTTTTACTATCAATGGTAATTTATTCTATAATAAAAATATAAGTCCCATAAGGGACTTATTTATTTCGTACAATTATCACATGTTCCATAAAACTTAACATCATGATTTAATATATTAAATTTATATAAATTTTGTATTTCATCTTCTATATTATCTAGTAAGTCTTCTTTGACCTCTATTATTTTCCCACAAGATTTACAAATTAAATGATGATGATGATGAGCATCTTCTTCATTTAAATTTAACTCATATCTTATACATCCATCATCTAGATTTAGTTTAGATATTGCACCTATTTCATCTAATAATTGCATTGTTCTATAAACTGTAGCTAAACCAATTTCTGGGCAATCTACTCTAACTAAATCATATATTTCTTCACTACTTAAATGTTCTGAATCATTTTTTAATAATATCTCTATAATCGCTCTTCTTTGAGGTGTAATCTTAAATCCTGTCTCTTTTAATTTTTCTTTTAATATTTCCATTGCATTCATCATAATATCACCTTTGTATTTTCAATTGATAATCTTTATTAATTATTTTAATTAATAAAGATTATTTTGTCAAGTTTTTTAGAAAGTTAAATTATTGGCCTCCATAGATAAAATTATGTAAAAGTTCTATATTTTTATCTATATTCCACTTTACAACATATGTCCCATTATCATTTAATCTTCCTTCTTCTCTATAATCTTCAAAAGGAAATTCCATTTGCTTTATCTCATAACTAGCCATTTCATGTGCTGAAAATGCTAATCTCATTATTTTATCTAAAGAAATATTAACATCTACATAATTTAATGCTGTTTTTATAATAGGGACATAATTTGTTATAGATGTATTTGCCATCTTATAAGCTAAATTAGTTAATATTTCTCTTTGTCTAGCATCTCTTTTATAAATCGTATCAATTTTTCTTATTCTAGCATATGCTAATGCCTGATATCCATTTAAATTATTTGTGCCGGATTTTTCTATATATTCTATATTACCCTTATTTTTATCATTTAAATCATAACAAACTTTAATAAATTTATTTAAATGATCTAATTCATTTTCATCAATATCTACCTCTACTCCACCTAATATATCAATTAATTCTGTAAATGATTTAAAATCTACAACTGCATAATCATTTATATTAATATCAAAGTTTTCATTTATAGTTTGCATAAGTAACTCTTCTTTGCCATATGCATAAGCATGGTTTAATTTTTCATATCCCTTTCCTGGAATTTTTACTAATGTATCCCTAACTAAAGATGTTAATTTTAACTGTTTATTTAAATTATCTATAGTTAATATTATCATTGTATCTGATCTTGATGGTCCATTGCTATTTATACTATCTCTACCTATTAGCAATATATTATCTACATTTTTATTTATTGTATCTTCATTAATATTTTGTATTGCAGAAACATGACTATAAGATGTTATCATTGTAATTATTAATATAAATATAATCGTTTTTATTGTTTTTTTCATAATATATCATCCTTTACTAATATTAATGATTATATTTTTACCATTAGTAAATTAAATTAACTCATTTATTTTCAAATTCGAAATATTTACTTAAGTAGAAATAAAAGTAAAATAAAAAACTTCTTAAAATCAAATTTGATTTTAAGAAGTTTTTTATTTTACTTATTGTTCATCTTCGTCGAAGTTTAATCCTTCTTCTTCCATTAATGTATTGTATACATCAACAACTATTTCATATTCTTTATCATCTTCTAAGGGAACTAATATTTCTCCTTCTTCATCTTGATCTATTCTAAATATTAATGCTTCTTCTGCTTCTTCCTCTTCTAAAGGAACTAATATAGCATATTCTTTTCCTTCTGCTTCTAAAGTTAATATTATTTCAAATTGGCTTTCTACACCATTTTCATCAACTAAATTTATTATGTTCTCTTGCATGTGATTCACCTCAGATTATTATTTATTAATTATATTATATATCATAAACTTATAATTTAATATATATTTTAGAAATTTCTTTGTCTATCTAAATATCCTTGTAAAATTATTGTCGCTGCAACCATATCGATTACGCTTTTTCTATTTTCTCTTCTTACATTTCCTTGTATTAAAGTTCTTTCAGCTGCTACTGTAGATAATCTTTCATCCCAGTACTCTATTTTTATTCCCGTTTCTTGTTCTAATAATTCACAAAACTTAATTACCTTTTCACCTTGTGGACCTAAAGTTCCATTCATATTTTTAGGAAGACCTGAAACTATTTTATTTACTTGTCTTTCCTTTATAATAGCTTTTAATTCTTCAATATCTTTTTTCTTTCCAACTCTTTTAACAGTTTTAATACCTTGTGCTGTAAGACCCATTAAGTCACTAACTGCAACACCTATAGTTTTATCTCCTACGTCAAGTCCCATTATTCTTCCATCTAACATATCTTTCTCCTTATATCTACAATAAATTATATATTAATTTATTACTTATTTTTATAATATTTATAATAACATATACTAAAAATTAGCCAGAGTTTATCTGACTAATTTTTTAATTTCTATTAAATAAAATCATATTTATACTTATTATTATAAGAGGTATAAGTATATATATACATGCAGTAGCAGCAGCTACTATTCCAGAGTCATTAACTAAAAGTGTAACACCACATCCTACAAGTGTAGCTATAAATCCTTTAAACACAAAAGGGTGGTTTTTAGCTAATTTTCTAAAATGTCTTGAAGGTTTAAAAATTAATACTCCAACTATAGCAACACCAGCTAGCAATATATTTACCCATACACTAGTCTTAGCTAGCTTTAAATTCATTTGAATCTTTCTACTAAATGTTTGTATTATCTCACTTGGCCCATTTATCATTATTTGTTTTACAAATCCAGATAAATGAGATTCACTACCCGATATTATATCTATTGCGGCAAATAAAAATACAACGCCTACAGCAGCAATACCTAATAATATAACCTTTTTAAAATCAAGCTTTACATCAAATATCAATAATACTAATAATAAATAGGCTACACATTCAGATATAGCTGCCCCAACATTAGCTCCCATAATTGGAGATGCTGTTGTTATTAATATTATTAAACATAAGGCTGCTACTATCCATTTATGTATCTTCTTATAATCAAGTAATACCGCTAACCCAAATATAGCACTACCTATTGCTATACCTTGATATTCATTACCCATACCATAATATCTTGCACCAATTATAGCATCATAACTCATTATACTATTTTTCATTAAATATGTTCCAAATACTGCATCTATAGATATAACCACGATAGTTATTAATGCAAAAAATGCCATATGCTTTATATCATCTTTAAATACTTTTTTACCTATTAAATATAATATTAAAGTAGTTAATATTATTCCCATAGAAATTCCAAGCTGAGACTTAAAATTAAATATAGGAGCTATTAAAAATGATATTGGTAATATAAATCCTAACTTTATAAATTCTTTTAGGAAATTAAATATTTTATCCTTATGATGTATTTTATCTTTTAAAAATACTAATATCATTGCTATTACCCAAGATGCTGATACTACTCCAACAAATCCATTTATTATAGTTGATCTTATTCTTGATATAGATACTATTTTTTCATACTCATCTAATAAATAATCTATATTATCAGTTTTATTTATTAAATTATAGCTTTTGCCTACCATATTTTCATTAGTCAGTCCAAACTCATTTAATATATCTACACCTATATCTAAATTAGCAACTATACCATCTCTTCTAGTCGTAGAAGATGTAAGTATGCCTTTTTCGTTACCTTTAAATTTAATTATCGGAGATAATCTTTTTCTATTTTTATAATCTAAATTACTTGGAAATCCACTAGTTATATAAACTGTATCCTTTTCTCCAACCATTTCAAATACTTCATTTAAGTATTTATCAATATTTTTATAAATATTTGATTTCATACTCTTATATGTTTTTTCATTTAAGTAACTTTTATATAAATCTAATCTATATGTATCTCCTAATTCAATAAATAACGCATTACTACTTTCATAGTACTTTTTAGTTTCATCTATTAACTTTTTATAGTCTGTTTGTATTCCAAATGGCATACTTGGATTTTCCATATTTATATTATCTATATTTCCACCATCTATTCTTCCAAACTCATCCATGGCAACTAAACCTAAGTTTCTATTTTTTACTAAGTCACCATTTTCGATAGTATCTGAATTTCCTAAAAGTGCAACTTTTAATTTATTTTCAGATAAAGTCTGACCCAATGAACCTAATACTGACCCATATTGACCTTTTTCTTTATTTTCATTTAATGATTTATTTATAGTCAAATTATTTATGTATTTTGGTGATTTTCCTGTTGCTGATTTATAAATTTTACTTGTATCACTATTTAGTTCTTCGAAATTAATATTCATTTCCGTAGAAACATTCGCTCTACCACCAGCTCCCATACTAGCAAATGATCTTCTATCATCAGTTCCTTTGTCACCTCTTATATTCATAAGACCTATATATCCACGAGTCTCAAGCTCTTTTTCTAGATACGGTATATTTAGCATATTATTTAAATTAGTTCTATTCATATCAATAAATATAACTTTGCCAGAACTATCGGCAAAGCTATATTGAGTAACAGAAACTAATACTATAATAATAGATGCTAAAATTGATAACATCCTTTTTTTCATTAGGTTGACCTACTTTCTGTTAATATAATAAGTTATAACCTCTTCAAGTATTTCATCTCTTTCAAATTTTTTAATAATACTTCTAGCATTTTTATAACTTGTAATATAACTCGAATCTCCTGAAAGAAGATATCCTATAATTTGATTTATAGGATTATATCCTTTCTCAAGTAGTGCTTCATTTACAGTGTTTAAAGCCTGTAAAATACTTATTTTATCTTCTGATATACCTTCAAATTGCATAGTATAATCTAAATTTTTATCCATGTTAAAAACCCCCATTGTAATTTATTTTACTTGTGTTTTAACAACTTCTCTTGCATAATTTAGTGCTTCATCAACTTTAGATATATCAGTTGCTCCAGCTTGTGCCATATTAGGTCTTCCTCCACCTTTTCCACCAGCTATTTTAGCAACTTCTCTTACTATATTACCTGAATGTATCCCTTTATCTATTACATCAGGTGTTGCTGTAACAACAAAGTTTAATTTATCATCAGCTACATTTGCAAGTACTATTACACCAGACGCTAATTTATCTCTTAAATTATCAGCAACTTCTTTAAGTGTATTCATATCCATACCTTCAAATTTAGTAGATACTAAATTAACTCCATTTATATCAACTTTAGAATCTAGAACTGATTCTACCGATTGTAAGCTCATCTTAGTTTTTATATCATGCAATTCTTTTGATAATGTTTTATTTTCTTCTAATATTGATGATACTCTTTGTACTAAAGAATCTTCTTTAGTTTTTAAGCTTGCACAAACTTCATTTATTAAAGTTTCTTTTTGCTTTAAGTATTCATATACAGCATTACCAGTTATAGCTTCTATTCTTCTAACTCCAGCAGCTACTCCACCTTCAGATAATATTTTAAACATACCTATTTGAGAAGTATTATTTAAGTGAGTTCCTCCACAAAGTTCTATCGAGAAATCTCCCATTGAAACTACTCTTACTTCATTACCATATTTTTCGCCAAATAGAGCAGTAGCTCCTTTTTCTTTAGCTTCATTTATACTCATATTTTCACAATTTATATCTAGTGAAGATAATATTACCTCATTTACTTTGTCTTCTATAACCTTTAACTCATCTTTTGTTATAGCTTCAAAGTGAGTAACATCGAATCTTAACCTTTCAGGAGTAACAAGCGATCCTGCTTGGTTAACGTGTTCCCCTAGTACTTCTTTTAATACTTTATGAAGTATATGAGTAGCGCTATGGTTTCTAGCCGATGCCATCCTTACTTCTTTATTTACTAAAGTCTTTAATATTTCATTAGTATTTACTTTTCCTGACTTAACAAATCCTATATGCTTTATAGTATTATTAGCACCTTTTTTTGTATCAGTAATTTCTATTACTATATCTTCATTATGACTTATAAGTAATCCCGTATCTCCAGCTTGACCTCCACCTTCTGGGTAAAATGTTGTCTTATCTAAAACTATTGTGATATTTTGTCCAGCTTCTGCAGATTCTACAACTTCATTATCTATAACTATAGCTTTAACCATACCTTCATTTTCTAATTCTTTGTATCCATCAAATTCACTAGCAACTGAAGAATCTAATTTTGATAATGGATCTTCTTTCCAGCTTTCTCCATCCATATTTCCTCTTGCGCTTCTAGCTCTTTCTCTTTGCTTATTCATTTCTTCATTAAATGCATCTTCATTTATTAAAAGATTTTCTTCTTCTAATATCTCTTTAGTTAAATCTATTGGGAATCCATAAGTGTCATATAATTTAAATGCATTTTCTCCACTTAAAGTAGTTTCCCCATTTTTCTTTAAATCAGCTATATAAGCTGATAATATTTCACTACCTTGGTCTATAGTTTCATTGAATTTTTCTTCTTCTATTCTTATAACTTTTTTTATGTAGCTTTCTTTTTCAACTAACTCTGGATAAGCTATTCCACTTACCTTTTTAACTTCATCAAATAAGTTATATAAGAAGTTTTCTTTTATTCCAAGAAGTTTTCCATGACGAGCAGCTCTTCTTAATAATCTTCTAAGAACATACCCTCTACCTTCATTTGATGGTAATACACCATCAGCTACTAAGAAACTTACAGCTCTTATATGGTCAGTTATTATTCTTATAGAAACATCTTTTTTGTTATCTTTACCATATTCTACATTAGCAACTTTTTCTATTGAACTTATTATTTGTCTTATAGTATCTACTTCAAATATATTATCAACACCTTGCATTATACAGGCCATTCTTTCAAGTCCCATACCTGTATCTATGTTTTTATGTTCTAATTGTCCATAGTTACCATCTTCATCTCTATCAAATTGAGTAAATACATGGTTCCAAAACTCTAAATATCTATCACAATCACATCCTGGTTTACAATTTGGATTATCACATCCATATTCTGGCCCTCTGTCATAATGTATTTCTGAACATGGTCCACAAGGTCCTATACCTATTTCCCAGAAGTTATCATCTTTGCCAAGTCTAACTAATCTTTCTTCTGGGAATCCCATTTCTTTAGCCCATAAATCATATGAGTCATCATCTTCTTCATATACAGTTACCCATATTTTATCTTCTGGTATATTTAGGTGTTCTGTGACAAACTCCCATCCCCATTTTATAGATTCTCTCTTGAAGTAATCTCCAAACGAGAAGTTACCTAACATTTCAAAGAAAGTACCATGTCTTGCAGTTTTACCTACATTTTCTATATCACCTGTTCTTATACACTTTTGACAAGTAGTCATCCTCTTACTTGGTGGCACTTCAACACCTGCAAAGTAGTTTTTAAGTGGTGCCATACCCGAGTTTATAAGTAATAAACTTTTATCGTTATGTGGTACTAAAGAAGCACTTTTAGCTGCATAGTGTCCTTTAGATTCAAAGAAGTTTAAGAATTTACTTCTTATTTCATTTAATCCCATTTGTTCCATATTAATATCCTCCTATGTATTTATCAATTGTATATAAAAAAACTCGCACCTATAATAAACTTATAGGGGCGAGGATTACTTTCGCGGTACCACCCTAATTATCACAAAATTGTGACATCTTCGGAAAACCTTAGTTATAACGGAACTACCGTCAATTCTTACTTATTTTCAGAATTGATACTCCAAGACTGCTTCAACTAATCTATCATAAAGGTTCTCACCACTACCCTCTCTCTGTAAAGAATCAATTAATTTACTATTTCTTTTCATTGTATTTAAATAATATTTTATTTCATAGATATATTACTAAATTTTATTATAATAATCAATAGTTTTATAAATTATTTAGTCAATTATTCCGCCACCAACAACAACATCTCCATCATATATTACTACTGATTGACCTTTTGTTATTGCCCTTTGAGGTTCATCAAATACTATTTTAATTTTATCTTCACCAATATTATAAACTGTAGCATCTGCTGGTTTTGCAGAATATCTAATTTTAGCTTGTACTCTTATTGGTTCATCTATTTTGTCATATTTTATAAAGTTAACATCTTTAGCTATAAGTTCTTTGTTGAATATATCTTCGTTATCTCCAAGTATTACTGTATTTTTCTTAGCATCTATATCAACTACAAACATAGGCTTTCCAAAAGCTATACCTAACCCTTTTCTTTGACCTATAGTATAGTTAACTATTCCTTTATGCCTACCTAATACATTACCATTAGTATCTACAAAATATCCATCTTCAATTCTCTTTTTAGAATGTTTTTTTACATACCTAGCATAATCATTGTCTTTTACAAAACATATTTCTTGACTATCTGGTTTATTATGAACTTCCATTCCCATCTCTTTTGCAATTTCTCTTACTTTATCTTTTTCAAATTCTCCTATTGGAAGTAAAGTATGTTCTAATTGTTCTTGAGTTAAGTTATAAAGTGCATAAGTTTGGTCTTTTTTATCTGTAACAGATTTTTTAAGCAAGTATCTTCCAGTTTCTTCATCTTTTTCTATCTTAGCATAGTGACCAGTAGCTACATAATCACATCCTATTTGACGAGCTTTTTTGAAGAAATCATCAAATTTTATATGTTTATTACATGCTATACATGGATTTGGTGTTCTTCCATTTAAATATTCATCTATAAAAGGTTCTATTACCTTTTCTTTAAATACATCACTAAAATTTAATACATAAAAAGGTATACCTATTTTTTCAGCAACTTTTCTTGCATCTTCAACTGCCGCTAATGAACAGCATCCACCTTCATTTTCTATAGTATCGTCATCTTCATCATCTTGCCATAACTTCATAGTAACACCTATAACATCATAGCCTTGTTTTTTTAGTAGATATGCCGCTACAGAACTATCTACTCCTCCGCTCATTCCTATCATTACTCTTTTGCTCATAAAATCACCTCGTTCTTTATATTATATCTATTTTATATATTTTTTAAAAGTACTTTAAATAATAATATCCCTTTTAAGTAAATTTACTTAAAAGGGATATATATTACTCTTCGTCTTCTTCTACATCATGGTGATGATCATGGTCATCATCTATTACTACACCATCTAATTCTGGTATATGAACATTGTGTTTTTTAGCATAGTCTATTAAAGCTGCTTTTATAGCTTGCTCTGCTAATACTGAACAGTGCATTTTTACTGGTGGTAAACCATCTAAAGCCTCAGCAACAGCTTTATTAGTTACTTCTAAAGCTTCATGTATAGTTTTTCCTTTTACCATTTCTGTAGCCATTGATGAACTAGCTATTGCTGATCCACATCCGAAAGTTTTAAACTTAACATCTTTTATTATTTTAGTTTCTTCCTCTATATCTAGATATATTCTCATTATATCTCCACATTTAGCGTTTCCTACTTCTCCAACACCACTTGCATCTTCTATTTCTCCAACATTTCTTGGACTCATGAAATGATCCATAACTTTATCACTATATTGCATAATAATATCCTCCTTTAAATTAAAATACTTAATTATTTTTGTTTCATCATTTGGTCATAAAGAGGTGACATACTTCTTAATCTCTCTATAACCGGTGGTAATTTTTCTATAATATAATCTATATCTTCTTCAGTTGTAAAATCTCCTATTGAAAATCTTATCGAACCATGAGCTTCTTCATGAAGTAAACCTATAGCCATTAATACATGTGATGGATCAAGTGATCCTGAAGCACAAGCCGATCCTGTTGATACAGCTATACCTAACATATCTAACATTAATATTATTGATTCACCTTCTATAAACTCAAATCTAAGATTTGCATTTCCAGGAAGTCTATCTTCTAAAGATCCATTTACTTTAGTATACGGTATTTTTTCTAAAATTCCGTTTATTAATTTATTTCTTAATTTTGTAAGAGTTTCTATATGTTCATCCATAGTTTCTTTAGCCATCTCAGCAGCTTTTCCATATCCAACTATTGATGGTAAGTTTTCAGTTCCTCCTCTTCTCTTTCTTTCTTGAGCTCCTCCATGAGAAAGTGCATGTAACTTAGTTCCATTTTTTATATATAATGCACCTACTCCTTTAGGTCCATATATTTTATGAGATGACATACTCATTAAATTAACGTCTAACTCTTTAACATCTATATTTATACTACCTGCTGCTTGAACTGCATCAGTATGGAATACTATATTGTGCTTTTTAGCTATTTCGCCAATTTCTTTTATTGGTTGTATAGTTCCGATTTCATTATTTGCATACATTATACTTATTAGTATAGTAGTATCTTTTATAGATTCTTCTAATTGTTTTAAATCTACTTTACCTTCAGAATCAACATCTAAATACGTTACTTCAAAACCATGGAATTTCTCTAAATATTCACATACATGAAGTACAGCATGATGTTCTATTTTTGAAGTTATTATGTGATTTCCTTTAGCTTTATTAGCAAAAGCAACACCTTTTATTGCCCAGTTATCACTTTCAGTTCCACCTGATGTAAAGTATATTTCATTTGGCTTTGCACCTATTAGATTAGCTACTTGAGTTCTAGCTTTATCTAAAGCATTTTTAGCTTCTCTACCAAATGAGTGAAAACTTGATGCATTCCCAAAATAATTTGTTAAGTATGGTAACATTTCATCTACAACTTCTTTTTTTACAGGAGTTGTTGCTGAATAATCCATATATATTCTTCTTTTTTCCATTTTTATTAGCTCCCTATCTATTAATCAAATTCGTTATATCATTTTTTAATTTGCTATTATTGTAATCATTTATCATATCTTGTAGGGTTATTGAATTTATAACTTCATCTATACCCTTTTTCATCTTTTCCCAAACTACTTTCGTGACACATATACTTGAATTTTTACAAACATCATCATCTAGTACACAATCTGATAAAGATATAGGACCTTCAAGAACTGTTAATATATCACCAACAGTAATATTACTAGCCTCTTTGGCTAATAAATATCCACCTTGGGCACCTCTTACACTTTGCACTAAATTAGCTTTTCTAAGCTTTGAAAATATCTGTTCTAAATATTGGTCTGATATATTTTGCTTCTTTGCAATAATTTTTAATGGTACAGGACCATTTTCTTGGTTAAGAGAAAGTTCAAACATAGCCTTAAGCCCATATCTACCTTTTGTCGATAATTTCATATTTATCACCATTTATTTATTCAATCTAATCCATACTATTTTAGTATGGATTACTTATATACTAATATATTATATCATATTATTTTTGTCAAGATTCAATTCCAACTATTTTAGTATGAATTAATCATAAAAATTAAGCTAACTATTTTTAATTAGCTACAATATATATTTACCCAAGTAATTAATATTTAATCTAAAAATATTTATAAATTAAAAAGATTTAGGGATTCCCTAAATCTTTTTCTATAATGCTGATGCTCCAAGTATACCTGCATCATTTTTTAATTTAGCTATTACTATATCTCCTATTCCAGCACCATCAAAAGGAATATGTTTTTTTACCATATCATCTAAACCATCTAGTATTATATCACTTGCATTTGATACTCCACCACCTATAGATATAACATCTGGATCAATAAAGTTAACTATATTTGCTATACCAATAGCTAAATATTTTTTAAACCTATTTATAACTTCAACACCTACTAAGTCATTTTCTTTATATGCATCAAATACCGCCTTAGCACTTATATTATTTATATCATTATTAACTTCTTTTAGTATTATACTTTCCCTACCTTCAGATATAAGTTTTTGCGTGTATTTTATTATTGATGTCGCTGAACAAAATGTCTCAAAACATCCATTATTTCCACAGTTACAATCAAAATAATTACTTGCTATCATCATATGACCAATTTCTGCACCTATACCATTAGAACCTGTAATAAGCTTATTATTTATTACAATACCTCCACCTATTCCAGTTCCTAAAGTTATCATTACACCACTTTCATAGCCTTTCATGCTTCCATAAACATACTCAGCAAAAGCTGCAACATTTGCATCATTTCCTACTTTAACATTAACATTTTTAAAAACTTCCTCTATTTTAGGAGTTATTAACTCATTATGTATTCCAAGATTTACACATGTAACTGCATTATCCTTTGCAACAACTCCTGGAAAACCTATACCTATTGTATTTATATTTTTTATATCAATACCACTAGCTTCTAAAATCTCATTGACTAAATCAATAATATCCTTAGCTAATCTATCGGCTCCTCCATTTGATGAAGTTTCTTTACTTAGCTTGTGAGTTATTATACCATTATCAACTATGCCAGCTTTTATACTCATGCCCCCAACGTCTATTCCTATATTATACATTTTTTCCTCCTTAATTTAATAATCAAACGTTTTCTAATTAAATTATACCTTATATAATATATATTTCCATTATATTTTTATTTCGAACATATACTCCAGTTACCTATTTTTATAAAACCTAATTTTTTATATATTTTACCAGCTTCTTCATTATCATAAAACAAACATGGAGTTTTATTTTCATTTAAAAGTTCTCTACATATTTTACTTATACATTTTGTAGCGTAACCTTTGTTTCTAAATTGTGGATGAGTACCAACCCCAACTATAATTGCATGAGTTTTATTTTCAGCAGTACTTTTAGCCATTGCAGCTGCTTGCTTATTAACCTCTATGTAATAACCTCTTCCTGTTTTAAGTCCAGATTTAATACATTTTACACTTGTATTTTCAAACTCATCTATCCTTTCGTATAAATTTACTATTTTTTTTAGATTACCAATTTTAATTCTTTTAATTATAATATCTTTAAAATTAAAATCTAAATAATGACTATTTTCAAGCTTACAAAAATTAACTCTTCTTATTTTTTTTAATCTAAGCTTTTTTGCAATAGAATCTACTATTTCTGATTTACCACTTATTTCATAAAAACTCATTGTTTTAATCAGATTATAAAACTTATCTATATTAATTATTGAATTAGAATATATTGTAATAAACTCAAAGTATTTCACTAAGATACCTTCAATCTCCCCATCAGTATTTATGTCTGCCCATATATTAAAAAAATAATTATTATATCCATATCTATCAATATCACCTATTATAAATAAATTAAATTCAGGTTCTTGCTTTAAATAATTCATAAGTTTATTATGATATTTATTATCTAACTTTATAATCATAATAATTCCCCCTGGTTTAAAATCTATATAGTTATAAAATTTACTAAAAACTATTTTATAATAGATATTATAGTAATTAATTTCACTATTTATTACTATTTAAATAATCTAGATAATTTTTTATGTTTTTTTCAGTTTTATTTTCACTTGGAATATAGTAAACGCTATTTTTTATACTATCCGGTAAATATTGCTGTTTAACATAATTATTTTTATAATCATGTGGGTACTTATATTCAATCCCTCTATCTAGGTTTGATGCACCATTATAATGTGCATCTTTTATATGACTTGGTATATCAAATATAAACTCATTATCTAATTCTTCTAATGCAGCATTTATTGCTAAATATGCAGAATTTGATTTCGGTGATGTTGCAAGCAGTATAGTAGCTTGTGCTAAAGGAATTCTAGCCTCTGGAAAACCAATTTGCATAGCGCTATCTACACATGATTTAACTATTGTTATTGCATTTGGATAAGCAAGACCTATATCTTCACTAGCTATAACTAAAAGTCTTCTACAAATACTAATTAAATCTTCACCTTTTATAAGCCTAGCTAAATAATGAATTGAAGCCTGTGGGTCACTCCCTCTAATAGACTTTTGAAAAGCACTTAATATGTCATAATGACTATCTCCTTTTCTATCATAATTTAGCTTTTTATTAAATGCTAAATTTTTTACAGCTTCAGAATTTATGTATACAATATTATCTTTATTTGGTTTAGTTGAGTAAGTTACTAGCTCAAGCAAATTAAGAGCACTTCTCATATCACCATCACTAAGCATTGAAATATCTTCCAATGCATCTTTTTCAAATTCAATCTTTGTATAACTAGATTCTTTTATTATATTTACTGCCCTTGTTAATCCTTTTATTATTTCATATTTATTTAATGGTTTAAATTCAAGAATTGTCGATCTACTAAGTAAAGCTTTATATACATAATGATATGGATTTTCTGTAGTACTTGCTATTAATGTTATCTTTCCATTTTCCATAAATTCAAGTATTGATTGTTGTTGTTTTTTATTAAAACTTTGAATTTCATCAATATAAAGTAATACTCCATTTATATTGCTTATAGAATCAAGTTCTGATACTACTTTCTTTACATCATCTAAAGATGAATTTGTTGCATTTATCTTATAAAAATTCTTATTACTTTTTTTTGATATTATCTCAGCCACTGTTGTCTTACCTACTCCTGGCGGACCAAAAAATATCATATTTGGTAAAAAATTTGATTCTAATATTTTATTTAAAAGTTTATTTTTACCTATAATATGGTTTTGACCTACTACTTCTTCAATATTTATAGGTCTAATTTTATCTGCTAAAGGCATATTTATCTCCTTCCATATATAAATAAAAGGTATCTATTTAAATAGATACCTTTATAGCTAATATTAATTAGTAATTACTTTTTAATTTTTTAAGCTCTTCTATAAGTTTATCATTAAGTACCTTTATATGAGTACCCTTCATACCTAAAGACCTTGATTCTATGACACCTGCACTTTCAAATTTTCTAAGTGCATTTACTATAACAGACCTAGTTATACCAACTCTATCTGCTACTTTGCTTGCAACAAGTAGACCTTCTTTTCCACCTAGTTCTTCGAATATATGCTCTACAGCTTCAAGCTCTGAATATGATAATGTCCCTATAGCCATTTGTACTACTGTTTTCTTTCTCATTTCTTCTTCAAGCTCTTCACTTATAGCTCTTAATATTTCTAAGCCTACAACTGTTGAACTATACTCAGCTATTACTAAATCATCGTCTGTAAATTCTTCATCATATCTTGATAAAACTAATGTACCTAACCTTTGTCCACTTCCTAATATAGGAACTACAGTAGTTATTTTATGAAGTCTATCTTGTTCAAATGGGAATAACTTAAGAACCTGTTCTCCAGTTACATTTTCTAAAGTTTCATTTATTGTTAATAAACTCTCAGTATATTCTTTTGGGAATCTCTTCTGATTTGTATCTTGATCTTCAACAACAGAACTATCTTCAATATTATTTAAATATAATCCTAATACTTTTCCTTTAGAACTTAACACGTATACATTTGAGCTTAAAACTTCACCTAATACTCCAGCTAATAAATCAAAAGATACTGCACTGCCTCCACTTGTTTGAAGAGTTTTATTTATTTTTCTTGTTTTTTGTAACATTTCACTTGACATTTATTTCCATCTCCTTGTAAAGGTTCGACGTTTTATAACCTATTATATTGTTTAAATATACATATTTTCAACAGATTTATCGTATTTTTGATAAATTGTGCAATAGAAATATTACCATAAAACTTTCCCTTTTTCAATATAAATAAGATACTCTTTTTCTAATTTTCTATCTTTTCATTATTTTCTTTCATTTTCTCTTTACCTATTCCCTTATTACAATCTTTATCCGAGCATATAACTTTAGTTTCTGATTTAGTAACCTTCTCTATCATATAAGATCCACACTTATTACAAATCTCTCCAGTTGGCTTATTCCATGAGATAAAATCACATTCTGGATACTTTGAACATCCATAGAATGCTTTACCTCTTTTAGATTTTCTAAGTATAATCTCCCCTTCATGGCATTTAGGGCATGTTACTCCTACTTTATTTACTAAAGGCTTTGTAGTCTTGCATTCTGGGTAATTTTTACAAGCCATAAATTTACCAAATCTTCCATATTTGATAACCATGTTTTCTCCACAGTTTTCACATATTTCATCGGTTTCTTCATCCATATTTATTTTTTCTATACTTTCTTTAGCTATTTCTATTGCTTCTTTTAATGGTTCGTAAGCCTCAGCTACAACATGTTTCCATTCAATATGTCCTTCTTCTATTTCATCTAATTGACTTTCCATCTGAGCCGTAAAATCAACGTCTACAAATTTAGTAAAGTTATTTTCTAATATATCTGTTACTATTATCCCAAGTTCTGTAGGACATAAGCTAGTACCTTG
Organism: uncultured Romboutsia sp.; assembly: GCA_937907205.1. GTDB lineage: Bacteria > Bacillota > Clostridia > Peptostreptococcales > Peptostreptococcaceae > Faecalimicrobium. The sequence goes on from CALESE010000085.1 coordinate 38,696, forward strand.
CTTTTCAACATATTCTCTATTTAATATAGTTGTAATAGTTGGGGCATAAGTACTTGGTCTACCTATACCTAACTCTTCTAGAGTTTTTACTAAGCTAGCTTCTGTAAATCTTGCTGGTGGCTGAGTAAAATGTTGCATTGGAGATATAGTATCTAGTTTTAACTTATCTCCTTCAGATATGCTTGGAAGTATTTTATCTTCTCTATCTGTAAAGTTATAAACCTTAGTATAACCATCGAATTTCATTTTAGAACCTGTCGCTTTAAAGATATAATCACCTATATTACACTCTACATTTAATATATCAAATATTGAATCTTCCATTTGGCTTGCTACAAGTCTTCTCCATATTAAGTTATATAGTTTATATTGATCCTTACTTAAAGAGCTTTTTATACTATCTGGTGTTCTATCAATAGATGTTGGTCTTATAGCTTCATGAGCATCTTGAACCTTTTTGTTTTCTTTCTTTTCTTTTTTACTTGTATTATCCTTATAGTAATTTTCACCTAAATTCTCAGTTATATATATTTTTGATTTTTCTTTAGCTTCATCAGATATTCTTTTTGAATCTGTTCTTATATAGGATATAAGACCTACTGTACCTTCTCCTTCTATATCTATACCTTCATATAGCTCTTGAGCTATACTCATTGTCTTTTTAGTTGTAAAAGATAATTTATTTGCTGCTTCTTGTTGAAGCATACTAGTTGTAAATGGTTTTGGAGCTGACTTTCTTCTTGTTTTAGACTCTATGGATACAACATCTAAGTTTTTCCCTTCAATATTTGACAATATTTCATTAACCATAGCTTCATTTTCTATGTCAATTTTTTTATTATCTTTACCATAAAATTTTAGGCTTATATTTTCATCATTAGAAGTTTTGGCATCTAAATCAATAGTCCAGTATTCAACAGGAATAAATTCTTTTATTTCTTTTTCTCTATCACAAATTAGCTTTGTAGTAACAGATTGTACTCTACCTGCACTTAAACCTTTTCTTACCTTTTGCCAAAGTATAGGACTTATTTGATATCCTAATAATCTATCTAACACTCTTCTAGCTTGTTGTGCATCAACTAAACTTAAATCTATATGCCTTGGACTTTTTATAGCCTTTTTTATAGCATCTTTAGTTATCTCATGAAATTCTATTCTACAATTATCAGTTTCTTCTAGGCTTAAAATATGAGCTAAATGCCAAGATATAGCTTCTCCTTCTCTGTCCGGGTCAGTTGCTAAATAAACTTTTTTTGCTTTTTTTGCTTCTTTTTTAAGTTCTTTTATTACATCACCCTTACCTCTTATATTTATATATTGAGGTTCAAAGTTATTTTCTATATCTACTCCTAGTTTACTCTTTGGTAAATCCCTTACATGTCCAACCGAAGCCTTTACGGTATAATGACTTTTCCCTAAAAACTTTTCTATGGTTTTAGCTTTTGCAGGCGATTCTACGATGACTAATGTTTTGGCCATAAAACCACACACCCCCACTTATGTATTTATAAATTTAAACTGTATTTTTTATTATTCATCTCTATTAAAATATCATTTAATACTAATTCACCTAAAATTGTATTTAAATATTTTATTTCCATTTTAGTATTATCACAAATTTCATCTATATGCAATATACCATTGTTCTTTATCGTGTCTATTACTTTAATACTATCATCATTTAGTATTATATTATCATAATTTTTACAATTTTCTTCATCCTTTATACTAATTATTTTATATTCACTTAAAATATCCTCTAATTCATCTACTAATTTTGCGCCTTCTTTAATAATTTTATTACAACCTTTGCTCATATATGAATTTATATTTCCTGGAATAGCAAATACATTCTTTCCTTGTTCAAGTGCATAATCCACAGTTATTAATGCTCCACTTTCTTGTGATGCTTCTACAACTATCACACCATCACTTATTCCACTTATTATTCTATTTCTAGCATAAAAATTACTTTTATAAACTTTATCATTTGGTAAATATTCAGATATTAATAACCCATTATCATCAAGTATTTTATTTGCAATTTTTATACTTGACTTTGGTAATGGATTATCTACTGATGATGGTAAAACCGCTATCGTCTTTGATTTACCACTCATACAACCTTCATGACAATATGAATCTATTCCATATGCTAACCCACTTACTATATTTATTCCACAATCTGATAGTTTTTTACTTATATTTATAGCATTGTATTTTCCATAATCACTGCATTTTCTACTACCAACCATTCCTAATATAATATTTTTAGTTACATTTATATTTCCTTTATAAAATAATATTTTAGGAACATCATATATATTTCTAAGATTTTGTGGATATTTTTCATCAGTATGACAAATATATTGTATATTTTTTTTATGTAAATCTTCTTTTATATTATCTAAGTAAGCAAGACTTTTATATTTTACTATATTTTCCTTTATATTTGTATTTATATTTTTTAAATTAAGTATTTCTTTATCTGAAAGTCTAATAATTTCATCAATATTTTCTACCTGATTTTCTATTAATTGTACTACTTTATTAGTTACACCATTTATAGACTTTAACCATAAGTATATATCTTTTCTTTCCATATTTTTCTCCTATTTGAAATATGTATAATAAGCTTTTCTAAATGAAAATGCCTCCATTATATCATTATGACCTATACTCTCATTGCCTTCTAAGTCTGCTATTGTTCTTGCTACTTTTAGAAGCTTTGTATAACTTCTATTGCTTAATTTATATTTATTAAGTATTGATTTTATACTATTTTTAGCTTCTTCACTTAAATTACAAAACCTTAAAAGATTAGATGACTTAATCTCATCATTTGTTTTAATATTTTCATTTTTAAATCTTTTTTCTTGAATATTTCTTGCCATCTGAACTCTATCTCTTATATCTTTTGAACTTTCTCCTTTTTTACCGCTTTGTAATTCTTCATAAGATACTGAATTTACTTCTATAAAAATATCAAATCTATCTAATAAAGGTCCTGATAGTTTATTTTTATATCTATCTATTTCATAACCTCTACAAGTGCAATCTTTATCAGACATATAATATCCACAAGGGCATGGATTCATGGCTCCTATTAAAAGTAAATTACAAGGATATTGAACATTATACTTTACTCTAGATATATTAATGTACTTATCTTCTATTGGTTGTCTTAATGTTTCTAATATACGTCTATCAAATTCGGCTATTTCATCTAAAAATAAAACCCCTTTATGAGCTAGTACAACTTCTCCCGGTCTTGAATCAAAGCCTCCACCTATTAATGCTTGCCTTGTTGATGTATGATGAGGAGATCTAAATGGACGTTTATATACTATACCTTCATCTTCATTTAATAGCCCAGATGCACTATATATCTTACTTACTTCTATCATCTCATCTTTTTTTATTTCTGGAAGTATTGTTCTTATTCTTTTAGCAATCATAGTTTTTCCACTACCCGGTGGTCCTACCATAAGTATATTATGATTTCCTGCAGCTGCTATTTCAGCTCCTCTTTTTACAAAGTAGTTACCACATACATCTTCAAAGTCTTCATCATAATTATAATCTTCTTTATATTCTATTATTTCTTTTCTATCTATCTTCAAGTCATTATTTAAAAATCCTATACATTCCTTTAAACTATCTATTGGAATTATTTCTATATCATCTACAAATAAACTTTCAGCTAGATTATCAATAGGTATAAATATTCTTTTAATATTATTTTGTTTTGCCCCTATAATTATAGGCAATATTCCTTTAACTTTTCTAATGCTTCCATCTAATGATAACTCACCTACAAACATACTTTCATTTATATAGTTATCATCTTTTTTTATAAGTTGTCTTAATATACCTATACATATAGATAAATCTAAAAATGATCCTTGTTTCTTCATATCTGCTGGGGATAAATTTACAACTATACGTGAATTTGGAAATTTATAACCACTATTTATAATAGCTGACTTTACTCTATCTCTAGCCTCTTTTATCTCAGTACTAGCAAGTCCTACTATATTGAAACATGGTATACCATTTGCTATATCAACTTCAACTTTTACTAAAAAACCTTCTATTCCTATCAAATTACTTGAATTAATAATACTTAACATAAATTCCTCTCTTTTAAAAAGCATTTACTATATGATTTATTTTTTTATCTTTTAAATATACCTCTATTACATCAAATCTTATTGATGTATTATATAAGTTATTTTTAAGTATATAATATTTTGCTATATCAGTTATTTTTTTAATTTTTTTATAATTTACAGCTTCACTAGGGTATCCAAATTTAACATTCGTTCTAGATTTTACTTCTACAAATACTATATCTTCATCTAATTTAGTTATTATATCTATTTCTCCAGATTTTATTTTATAGTTAGTTTCTAGTATTTTAGCTCCTTTAGATAATAAATAATCTTTTGCTATATGCTCTCCTAGATCACCTTTTTCTTTATTATTCATTTTATACTCCTAAATTTAAATCATTTATTTAGTAATTATATATACAAATTTTATAATTGAAAATTAAATGTTATTGGAGATATTATGGTTCATAATACTCAAATTAAAGCTCAGTATAACACATCTATTAACACTTATTCATTTGATAATAATTTTAAATACGTCAAAAACTATATTAAAAAATCAGATTTATCAATTGCTAATTTAGAAACTTCTTTAACTGCAAAAAATAAAAAAATTCACTGTGTAGTGAATTCTTTTTTATTTATATATAACTTTACTATCTATATCAAATATAGTTTGACATCCTGTAAGTATCATAGTTGATATAAGTTCATACTTTAATTTTTAAATATAAGTTTTTACACCTTCAACTTATCCACCAAATTAATCCGTTACAAATGTAAAACTACTTTTGCTATGTCAGGAAGTAAATCAGCAGCTCCTGGTGTACAGTCTAAGACTCTTCCACAATGATTCGATACAACTATAGCATCAACTCCATTACAAGATTTACATACTCTACAACTTTTATTTAAACTTTATCTAGCATTTTTTAATATTTCTTTATAATCCATTTTTATCCCCAACTAATTAAGTATTTTAATTTTATAAAACATTTTTTAAGAAGCTCTTTCTATGTATTGGTGTAATTCCATGCTTTTCAATGGCCTCATAATGTTCTTTAGTTCCATATCCTTTATGACTTTTAAATCCATATTCAGGATATATTTCATCATATTGGTACATTATACTATCTCTAGTTACTTTAGCCAATATAGATGCTGCAGCTATTGATATAGACTTTGAATCTCCTTTTATTATAGGCTTTTGTAATATTTCCACCCCAGGTATAGTAGCAGCATCTATAAGTAAATAATCTGGTGTTTTTTCTAAACAGTTTAAGGCTTTTTTCATTGCCATATATGTTGCATTTAATATATTTATTTCATCAATTTCATTATTGTTTACTATACCAATTCCATAGTCTAGAGCTTGTTCTTTTATTATATCAAATAATTCATTTCTTTTAGCTTCACTTAGCTTCTTAGAGTCATTTATACCTTCTATTTTAGTGTTTTGTTTAAATACAACTACAGCTGCTACAACAGGTCCTGCTAATGGTCCACGACCAGCTTCATCTATACCACCTATATATAAATATCCTTTATTGTATCCTTCATTTTCATATGAGTTTATCATATCTAATCTTTCATTTTCTTTTCTTATAGAATCTAATTTTTTAGCCATTTTTAATGCTAAATTTTGAACAGACTTTCTTTTATCAACTTTAAGTATTTCTATATATTCTAAATATTTATTTGTATCCAAATTATCAATTATTTCTTTTATTTCTTTTACACTTTTATCCTTCATTTTATTCTCCTTAGACTTAAATATATATTTTAGTATACATCATTATTATTTTATTTTAAATTAAAACTTATATATGATATTTATTACAAAATACAAAAAAATCGTTGATATAAATATCAACGATTTCTATATTACATAGCCTTATTTATTCCACTATTTATTTCAATATCTTTTGATGGTATAAAATTACCTATAATTCCTGCTATTAAAACAGGTAACACCCAGTTAAACCCAAGTGATGCAAGTGGTAACTTTGTAACAAAAGGTATAGCAACTTTAGTTAAATTATTTATAACAGTTAAAACACTTATAAATAATGCCATGTATGTTGCTCCTCTAAAAGCATTATTATTTTTTATTTTATCACCAAATAAAGTCATTATTACTAATACAATAGTTGTTGGATATATCATATCTAAAATCGGCGCTGAGAATTGTATTATAGTACTTACACCAAAGTTTGATACTACAGCACTGAATATACAAACTACTGTTACCACAACTTCATATTTTAATTTTCCATTAGTTAATTTATCAAAGAATTGACCTGTAGCTGATGTAAGACCTACTGCAGTTGTTAAACAAGCTAATGTAACTATTATCGATAGTATTACTTTACCTGGATTTCCAAGTAATGAAGCAGTCATCTCAACCATTAATGATGCTTGTGATACATTTAAATCATAAACTTTAGATACTGTAGCTCCAAGGTAAGTTAATCCACCATATACTAAAGCTAATCCTAAAGCTGCAACTAAACCAGCTTTTATAGTTAAATTAACTTTTTGTTTTTCATCCTTATAACCTTTATTTCCTAAAGATATTATTATAACACTTGATAATGCTACTGCACCTAATGGGTCCATAGTTTGGTATCCTTGTTTAATACCTTCTGCAAATACATTTTCAATCATTGGAGTAGGATTTATATCCCCAAGTGGTGTTATTATTCCTTTAATTATTAAAACTGATAAAGCTATTAAAAGTGCTGGTGTTAAAAATTGCCCTATTATATCTGTAACCTTTGATGGCTTTATTGTTAATATAAAAGTTATTATAAAAAATATCACTGAAAATAATACCGGACTAAAATTACTAAATAATGGTGCAACTCCCATTTCAAAAGTAGTTGCTGCTGTTCTTGGTATTGCTAAAAGAGGCCCAAGACATATCATTATTGCTGCTCCTAATATAATTGATAATTTCTTACCTGCTCTACCAAAAACTAAATTTACATCACCTCTACATTTTGCTGCTGCTATTATTGCAAGTAAAGATAAACCTACATCTGCTAATATAAATGCTCCAAATCCTGTAATCCACTCTTGACCAGAGGTAACACCTAGAAATGGAGGGAATATTAAGTTTCCTGCTCCAAAAAACATAGCAAATAAGGCAAATCCTACTACTATTACATCTTTATTTGTCTTATTCATAATTAACATCCTTTCAAGTTTCGTCATTTTATTTAATATTTTGAACTCATTATACATTTTTAATGCTAAATAGTCAATAATATTTAAAATATACATAGTATTATGAATTTTTTAAATATTTCTAATTTTACTGCTTATTGGTTATTAGTTAGCAAAAATAAAAGCATAGACTTTTAATCTATGCTTTATAACTATCCTTGTAGTTCACTTTGTAGTTCTAATTCTTTATCTATATTTTTATATCTTTTTAATTCTTTAACTAGTACAACTGCAGTTATCATTGTAGATAGTAAGTCTGATGTAGGCTGTGAATACCAAACACCATTTAGGCCAAAGAATTTAGGAAGTATCATTATCATAGGTATTAATAATATTACCTGTCTTAATAAGCCTAATATCATAGCTGATTTTGCTTTACCAACTGACTGCATATAGTTGCTTCCTGTTATAGATATTCCTACTATCGGTAACATGAATAGGTATAATCTCGCACCATTTGTAGTTATATCCATAAGTTTTGGATCTTTGTTAAACATTCCAACTATAAGTTCTGGATTTATTTGAATTATTAACCATCCTACTGTCATTATTACACATGCTACACTTACTGATATTTTAAATGCTTTATTAGCCCTCTCATATTGCTTAGCTCCATAGTTAAATCCTATTATAGGTTGAGATCCTTGGTTTATACCAAATACAGGCATTAAGAATATCATAGATATAGAAGATATAGTTGCCATAGCACCTATAGCTAAGTCTCCACCATAAGCCTTTAAAGCATTGTTTGATATTATTTGAACTAGACTTGCAGCTATTTGCATTGCAAATTGTGCTGAACCTATTGAAAATATAATTTTAACTATATCTTTATTTAATTTCAAGTTTGATTTTTTTAATTTTAAATTTGATTTTCCTTTTATATAGTAAGTAAGACCCCATATAGCTGTTACTGCTTGAGATGTTACAGTTGCTATTGCAGCTCCTTGTATTCCCATATTAAATACAAATATTAAAACTGCATCTAGTACTATATTAGTCAAACATCCTACTACCATTATAGTAGCTGCTAGCTTCGGATTACCATCTCCTCTTATTGTATTGTTTAAAGAAAATGCTAGCAAGTTAAATATAGATCCACCTAATACTATATATATATATGATTTAGCGTAGTATAATGTTGATTCACTCGCCCCAAAAGATTTAAGTATAACATCTCCAAATGATATACCAATAATACTTATAGCTAAACCGATTATTACTGAAAGAGTAATTGAATTCCCTATTATAATTTCTGCGTCATCCCTTTTTCCTTGACCTAATTTAATAGATATATTAGCAGTAGACCCTATACCTATTAACATACCAAAAGCAAGTATTATCGTCATAATAGGCATTGTAACACCAACACCTGTTATAGCTAATGCTCCTACCCCTGGTATATTTCCTATAAATATTCTATCAACTACATTATATAAAGCATTTACTATCATTCCTATTATCGCTGGCACAGAATATTTTAAAAGTAATTTCCCAACTGGCTCAGTTGCAAGCATTTGTTGTTGATTTTTCATATATTCCTCCTTATTTACATCTACATATTTTATTTAAAAGCAAATCTAGTATTGCTCTTTCTTCACTTGATAGTCTAGATGTTATAATATCTTCCCAACTGTTTAAAGCATCTAATATAGTATCTTTTACATCATTACCTTTATCAGTTAAATAAATTTTATATGCTCTTTTATCATTTTCATCTCTTTCTCTAAATAAAAAACCATCTTCTTCTAACTTCTTTATAGCTCTTGCTGTAGTTCCTTTATCTATACTTAATATCTCAGATAACTCTTCTTGAGACCTTCCATCTTTTCTATAAAGTTGTAATAAAAACATAAATTGTCCAGACCCAACACCTATATGGGAAAGTTGTTTTCCTATATAAGCATTTCCTTTTCTATACATTTGAGAAAAATATCGTCCTATATATACAGTATTATTATCTGTCAAAATTTCATCACCTAATTTCAATTAATATTGTAACAATATATTATTATACTCTTATTTAGTTGTTAATACAACTTATTTTTTATTATTTTTATAACTTATAATTTTTATATAAGGTTAATATTCACAAAAAATACATTAACTTTTAGTTGCCTTAGCAACATATTATTTCCATTAGTTAAGTTTTTATCTTTTAATAATTCTACATAAGTTATTATAGATGTAAGTGTTGTTTTCTTTCCTTAAAATATAAAAAGTGCAGACTTTTAAGTCTACACTTTTTTATTTTATATCTTCAGGCACTTCTAAAGTTATCTTTCCTATTTTACCTTCTCTAAATTCATTTAAAACAGTAGTTGCTATACGAGTATAGTCTAGCTCTTTTCTTCCTGTTATAAATCCTCTCTTACGACCTATCATATCCATAGTCTCTATGTCTGAATGTCCTAATTCTTCTAACTTATATCTAGTTTTTAACTTCTCTGGCTCTATTTCCATAAGTTTACCTATAAGTTTTAGAGCTAGTGTTTCAATATCTAGTATTTCATCTTTTATAGCTCTACTAAATGCTAAGTTAAGTGCAACATCCTGATCTTCAAACTTAGGCCAAAGTATACCTGGTGTATCTAATAACTCTAAGTTACCCTTTAATCTTACCCATTGCTTTCCTTTTGTAACACCTGGCTTATCTCCAGTTGCAGTACTCTTTCTTCCAGTTAATTTATTTATAATAGAAGATTTACCAACATTTGGAACACCAACTATCATTATTCTTATAGGCCTTTCTTTTCTACCTTTTTCTTTTAAGGCATCCATTTTTTCCTTTGTAACATTTCTACATTCATCTATTAATTTATTTAAACCTACACCTTTCATGGTATCTATAGGTATAGCTTTTATTCCACGATCTTTATAATATTTTATCCATCTATCAAGCTTTGCTCTATCTGCTAAGTCACTTTTATTTAATATAACTACCCTAGGTTTATTTCCTGCTAACTTATCTATATCAGGATTTTTACTACTAAATGGTATTCTTGAATCTAGTAGCTCTACTACAACATCAACTAATTTTAAATTATCTCTAACTAAATCTTTAGTCTTTTTCATATGACCTGGGTACCAGTTTATATGAAGGTTATCATCTCTTAGATAATCATCATAATTTTCTCCCATTCTGTCTCCTCTTGCCATAACTATCACTCCTTCTTCTGTTTTTTACGTACTTTATATCAACTTATATATTATACCATAATCTATTTTTTAATACTTTATTATAATTAAAAAAGGACTGATGAGTCAGTCCTTTAAAAAACTTTAGTAAAGTTTAATTATCTAGCTTCTTTTATCTTAGCAGCTTTACCTACTCTACCTCTTAAGTAGTTTAGTTTAGCTCTTCTTACTTTACCTTTTCTAGTTACTTCTATCTTGTCTATTCTTGGTGAATGAACTGGGAAAGTTCTTTCTACACCAACGTTGAAAGATATTTTTCTAACAGTGAAAGTTTCTTTTATTCCTCCACCTTGTCTCTTAAGTACAACACCTTCGAATACTTGTATTCTTTCTCTTTTTCCTTCAACTATTTTAACGTGTACTTTTACAGTGTCCCCAGGTCCAAAGTTAGGAACTTCGTTCTTTAATTGTTCTTGTTCTAATGATCTTAATATTTCGTTCATTTTCTTCCTCCTAGTATCATAGACATTCTTAATTACTCGACCAGTGTAAAAAGAGGAATGCCCGTTTTTTTAGCATCTAAAATTATACTATATATTTAAATTATTTACAAGCTTTTTTATATAAATCAGGTCTTCTTTCTTTAGTGATTCTAATAGATTCGTCTTTTCTCCACTTATCTATATTCTTATGATTTCCAGATAATAAAACATCTGGAACTTTAAGTCCCATAAACTCTCTAGGTCTCGTATAATGTGGATATTCTAATAAATCATTACTAAAAGATTCATCTTCAAATGATTCTTCTTGTCCTAAAACACCTGGTATAAGTCTTGATATAGAATCTATAAGTATAAGTGCAGGAAGTTCTCCTCCTGTTAATACATAATCTCCTATAGATATTTCATCTGTTACTATTAAATCTATAATCCTTTGATCTATACCTTCATAATGACCACACAATAAAATTACATCATCTAATTTAGACATATTAGTTGCTGTAGTTTGATTATGTGTATTACCTTTAGGTGTTAAATATATAACTCTTGGTTTTTCTATATTATAAGTATCTACTATATGCTTATATGTATCATATATAGGTTGTGGAGTCATAACCATACCAGCTCCACCACCAAATGGATAATCATCTACCTTTTTATGTTTATTATTTGAAAAATCTCTTATATTATAAATACATATTTCTATTATCCCTTTTTCTACAGCTCTTTTCATTATGCTTTCATTCATATATGAATTAAATATTTCTGGAAAGAGTGTCATTATGTGAAATCTCATATTAGCTCCTAGTCTATCATTCCCTTTATTGGGTCTATTATCATTTTTCTTTCATCTATATCTATAGTAGGTACAAATTTCATCATAGCAGGTATCATATATTCCTGATTTTCTAATCCTTTTATAACATATACATCATTTGCAGAGTATTGTAATACATCTTTTAAAGTACCTACATGCTTGCCTTCAACAGTATATACATCTATTCCTATCATATCAGATATAAAGTACTCATCTTCATCAAGTTCTCTTGAGTTTTCTCTAGAAACATACATAAACTTATTTTTTAATTTTTCAGCCATTTCAACTGTATCTATACCTTTTATTTTCATAATAACCATATTACCTTTATATCTTACTCTTTCTACTTCCCAAGTAGTATTTAAGTCTTTTCCTAAATAAAATTCTTCTAATTCATCAAATCTATCTATTTCATCAGTAAAAGGATATACTCTAACTTCTCCTTTTAAACCTTGAGTATTAACTATTTGTCCAACTTTAAAATGCGTTAATTTCTCCATTAGCCTATCTCCTTATATTTTATTAAAAATGTTATCAAGTTTTAAAATGAATATAATTTGCATACATATACTATAAACAAAAAGGACTAGGTATATACCTAATCCTTTTATACTATCTCAAGAGAAACTTTAACTTTTTCTCTATTTGAAGCAGATTTAATGACAGTTCTTATAGCTTTAGCTATTCTGCCTTGCTTTCCGATAACCTTTCCCATATCGTCTTGAGAAACTTTAAGCCTTAATATGATTTCATCATTTGCTTTAATTTCTTCAACCACTACAGAATCTGGATCATCGACTAGAGCCTTAGCTATATCTAACACTAGCTCTTTCATATACTCATCTCCTAATTAAATTTAATTATTTTTTAGAAGCTTCGAATTTTTCCATAACTCCATTTTTAACGAATAAAGTTTTAACTGTATCAGTTGGTTGAGCACCATTTGATAACCACTTAACAGCTTTTTCATCATTTATTTTAACTTGCTTTGGTTGAGAAACTGGATTGTAGAATCCTATTTCTTCTATGAACTTTCCATCTCTTGGAGATCTTGAATCCGCTACTACTATTCTGTAGAAAGGCTTTTTGTTTGATCCCATTCTTTTTAATCTTATTTTAACTGCCATAACAGCACCTCCGAAAATTTATTTTGTCTATTATTTATTTAAAGAAAGGAAGTCCGGCAAAACCGCCCCTTTTCTTCATACTTTTTTGTGATCCAGTAAACATCTTCATCATCTTTTTCATTTCATTAAACTGTTTTATAAGTCTGTTTACATCTTGAACAGTGTTTCCACTACCCTTAGCAATTCTTTTCTTTCTAGATGCATTTAGTATGTTTGGATTTCGTCTTTCCTCTACTGTCATAGATTGTATAATGGCTTTAGTTCTTTTCATCTCTTTACCATTTAAATCTATATCTCCAAGTTGGTCTTTGATATTTCCTATACCTGGCATCATGCCTAGTATTTTGTCAAGAGGTCCTATATTTTGAATTTGTTCCATTTGTTGAAGGAAGTCTTCAAAATCAAGATCTTGTTTTTTAATCTTTTGTTCTAACTCTCTTGCTTTATCTAAGTCTATATTTTCTTGGGCTTTTTCTATTAAGCTTAGGATATCTCCCATACCTAATATTCTAGATGCCATTCTATCTGGATGGAATGGTTCTAAATCATCTAACTTTTCACCCATACCTATAAACTTTATAGGCTTTTGTGTAACAGCTCTTATAGAAAGAGCCGCCCCACCTCTTGTATCTCCATCTAGTTTTGTAAGTATAACTCCATCAACACCAAGAGCTTCATTGAAGCTTTCAGCAACATTTACTGCATCTTGACCTGTCATAGAGTCTACAACTAAAAGTATTTCATGAGGTTTTACTTCAGATTTTATAGACTTTAACTCATCCATTAAGTTTTCATCTATATGAAGTCTACCAGCTGTATCTATAATAACTAAGTCATTGTTATTTTTGATAGCATGACTTAATCCTGCTTTAGCTATATTTATAGGACTTTCTTTATCACCCATGTTAAAAACTGGTATTTCAAGCTTTTCACCAACAACTTGTAATTGCTTTATGGCTGCTGGTCTATAAACGTCACAGGCAACAAGTAAAGGTCTTTTACCTTGCTTTTTAAAATAAGAACCTAACTTTCCAGAAGTAGTTGTTTTACCTGCTCCTTGAAGACCTACCATCATTATAACTGTTGGTGGCTTAGGAGATATAACAACTTTACTTTGAACATCACCCATTAGAGTTGTTAGTTCTTCATTAACTATTTTAATAACATGTTGTGCAGGAGTTAAACTTTGCATAACTTCTTGTCCAACACATCTTTCTTGAACTTTCTTTATAAAATCTTTAACTACCTTGAAATTAACATCAGCTTCAAGTAAAGCTAATTTAACTTCTCTCATTGCATCTTTTACATCTTTTTCAGTAAGTTTTCCTTTAGATTTTAACTTACTAAGTGCACCTTGTAGTTTATCAGATAATCCTTCAAATATCATTTTAACATCTCCCTACATACATCTTCTATATTTTCTAGCTTAGGGATTAAATTAGCACAATCTTTATTTTGCAATAAATATTGTTTAATGTCAACAATTTTATCTTCTATAGTTTTTATAAACTTTTCTTGCTGTTGAATTTTGTATACTAATTTTAATTTATCTTCATAATCTTTTAGTATCTTCTCTGAACGTTTTAATGTATCATATACACCTTGTCTTGATACATTAAGGTTTTCACTGATTTCTCCTAAAGAATAATCTTCTTCATAATAAAGTGATACTATTTCTCTTTGCTTATCAGTAAGTAAACCTTTATATTGTTCAAATAATAACCCAATCTCAACCATTTTTTCTATATTCATATTTCACACTTCCCAGTGATATACTGTAAAGGTTATTTACTTTACACATTGTATTTTATATCATATAGAACATATTGTCAACATTTAATTTTTAAAAGCTAATTACTTCCCAAATAAAGCATCAGAAAATTCTTTTGCATCAAAATCTTGTAAGTCTTCAACAGTTTCACCAACACCTATTAGTTTAACTGGAACATCCACTTCACTCTTAACAGCAAGTACAACTCCACCTTTTGCCGTACCATCTAACTTAGTTAATACTATACCTGTTATATCAGCTACTTCTTTAAAAGTTTTAGCTTGAGATACTGCATTTTGTCCTGTTGTTGCATCTACTACAAGTAATACTTCTTTTTTAGCTTCTGGGAATTCTCTATCAACTATTTTGAATACCTTTCCAAGTTCGTTCATTAGATTAGTCTTATTGTGTAGCCTTCCTGCTGTATCACATATTAATAAGTCAACTTTTCTTGCTTTAGCAGCTTTTATAGCATCAAATATTACAGCTCCTGGGTCTGCACCTTCTTGATGTTTAATTATATCCACGTTACTTCTTGTTGACCATACCTCTAATTGTTCTATGGCAGCTGCTCTAAATGTATCTCCAGCAGCTAACAATACTTTTTTACCTTCTTTTTTGTATCTATTAGCTAATTTACCTATTGTAGTAGTTTTTCCTACTCCATTTACTCCTACCATAAGTATTATAGTTGGAGAAGTTTCTACATTTAATTTAGAATTTTCATTGGTTAATATTTCTTCTACTATAGACTTTAATTCTCCCCTAACATCCATTGGGTCTGTTATACCTTTTGATTTTATCTTATCACGAAGAGAGTCTATTATATCCATAGTAGTATTTACACCAACATCTGCGGTTATAAGTATTTCTTCAAGTTCTTCTAATAATTCTTCATCTACTTTTGTATATGATTTTAATACATCATCTATCCTATCCGTTATTCCTTGCTTAGCTTTAGTCAAACCTTGTTTTAGTCTATCAAATAAGCTAACTTTTTTCTCAATAACTTCTTCATCTTGTACTTCATTATTTTTTTCTATTTTTTCCTCTTCAAAAGTTTCTACTTCTTCATTAGAATCTTCTTCTATTTCTTCACTTTGTTCTAAACTTTCTACTGCTAATTTTTTATGTAAATCATCTTCATTATTATATATAACAGATTCATCTTTAAAATCATATTCTAATTCATCACTTTTTTGTACTTCTTCATTATTTTCTTTTAATTCTTCTTTCTTCTCTTCTATTATTACTGCCTCTTCTAACTCTTCTTTATTCTCCTCTTTTTTCTTTCCAAAGTTAAATAATTTTTTGAACACTTATTTACCTCCTAAATATTTAACAATTTGTATTTATAAAATGTAGTGAGTAAAATTACTCACTACATTTGTTTATATAACATCAGTAAATTTATTAACTTCTTTAATATCTAAGCTCAATACTTTTGATATTGCTTTTTCCTGCATTGTTACTCCGTATATATAATCAGATGCTTCCATAGTACCTCTTCTATGAGTTACTGATATAAATTGAGTGTCTTGAGATAATTCTTTTAAAAATTCTCCAAATCTATATATATTAGCATCATCAAGTGGTGCTTCTATCTCATCTAATATACAAAATGGCGTTGGTTTAGTTAAAAGTATAGAAAATAATATACTAATAGCTGTAAGTGCTTTTTCTCCGCCTGATAGTAAATTTAGGTTTTTCATTTTTTTACCTGGTGGTTGTGCAGTTATTTCTATATCACTTTCAAGTATATTTTCTTTATCTATTATAGTAAGCTCTCCTTTTCCACCACCAAATAGTCTCTTATGCACAACTTTAAAGTTTTCATTTATCTCTTCAAACTTAGACTTAAACTCTACTTTCATATTTTCTTCAAGGTCTTTAATAAGATTTTCTATAGCTTCTATAGATTGTTCTAAGTCTTGTTTTTGTTCACTGTAAAAATCATATCTTTCTTTTACTTCTTCATATTCTTTTATAGAATCAATATTTATATTACCTAGATTTCTTATTTCTCTTTTTATATTTTCTAGTAGTTTTTTATCTATTTTTATATTTTCATCTTTAATTTCTTTAGCTTGAACTAAAGTCATTTCATATTTTTCAAAAAGTTGGTTTATATAAGATTCATGAGTTGATTTTAATCTTTCAAGTCTACCTTGTACCTTAAATAAACTTTCTTTTAATTCAATATATTTTCTATCTGTTTTCTTAAATTCTTTATTTAATTCATCTAGCTTATTTTTAAGTCCATCTTTAGATAACTTTTTATTATCTAAAGCTCTACTGTTATCAACAAGTTGAGTGTTTAAACTTTCTTTTTCTGTTTCTTCAATTATAATTTCTTCTTTTAATTTAGTAGTCTCTTTTTCTTGTTTTTGTAATTCTAAACTTATATTTTCTAGTTTTGATTTAAGTTCTTTATCCTCATTAGATATTCTTTTTATATCATTTAGAAGTGTTTCAATTATCTGATTATTTTTTACTAGTTCTAAATTTAAATTATCATACTTTAATTTTTTTTCTTCGTATAATCCACTACTGTCTTTAAGATTTTCAGTCAAGTTATCTATACTATCTTTTATATTAATATGTTTATTTTCTAAATCTAAAATTTCATTTTTAACTAACTCAATTTTTTCAAGTGTATAATTAAGATTATTATCTAGTCCATTTTTCTCTTTTATTAATTTATTTATACTTAATTCTAAAGAACTTATTTCAGATTCTAGTTTATTTATATTTGAACCTTCAATTATAATACTTTTTTCAAGTTCTTTTATTTTTATTTCTAATTTATTTAATTCATCTTTAGCACTATCTATATTTCTTAAATATTCTTCTTTTTTTAAACTCAAATCATTTATAGTATATTTTATAGTATTTATTTTCTCACTATATTCATTTATAATTCTTTTTCTTGATAAAATATTTCCATTAGTCCTAAAACTACCTCCAGTTAAAGAGCCTCCTGGGTTTAATATTTCACCATCTAAAGTAACTACTTTAAATTTATGACCTGTTTCTTTAGCAAATTTTATTCCATTGTCAATATTGTCAATTATAATAGTTCTTCCAAGTATATTTTCAAATATGTTTTTGTATTTATCATTATAAGATATTAAATCACTAGCTATTCCTATAATTTTGGTATTACTTCTTATATTACTTATGTCTATTTTGTTAGATTTTATAACATTTAATGGTAAAAATGTAACTCTTCCCAAATTATTTTTCTTTAAATAATTTATAGCAACTTTAGCACTATGTTCATCATTTGTTATTATATTTTGCATATAAGCACCTAATGCAGACTCTATTGCTCTTTCAAATTTTGAATCAACTTCTACAACTTGTCCTAATGCTCCATGAATCCCTTGAAGATTTTTATTTTTTAATACCTCTTTTACACCTTTATTAAATCCTTCATTATGATTTTCCATTTCTACATATATATTAAGCTTTGATGTAAAATCATTTAGACTGTATCTGTTATTTTGAATTTCTTTACTTAATTCATTATCTTTTATAATTAAATCATTTAGTTTTGACTTAATATCTTGTTCTTTACTTTTCAGACTATTAATCTCATTGTTATTTAATTCATAAACTGTTTTAATAGACTTTAGTTCATTATTTTTATTACATATTTCTTTGTTTATTTCATTTATATCAATATCTATATTTTCTTTTCTAGTATTTATATTTTCATGATTAGCATTTAGCGTTGATAATCTACTATTTTCTTCCTGCTTCTTATTTAGAATATTTATTATATCATCTTTTAAGTCTTCAATTTTCTTATTAATATCTTCAATCTTAGCTTTATCATTGCTATTTTTTATTTCTATATCATTTATCTGAATTTCAAGTTTTTTTACTTTTTCAATACCTTCTTCATATTTTATTTGTAAATCATTCGAACATATAGTATTATTATTTAACTTTTCTTCTATTTCTTTTATTTCTTTATATTTTTTTGCTATATCTATTTTACAATTATTTATTCTTTCATTTAAAATGCTTACTTGAGAATCTTTTTGAGATATTACTGATTTTATTGTATTTATAAACTCTTGAGATTTATTAATATTTTCATCTATATCTTCAATTTCCTTATTAATTTCATTTATACTATTTTCTATTAAAACCTTTTGCTTATCAAACTCTTTAGCTTCATGTTCTAATAAGTCTTTATGTTTATTAATCTCATTTAATTCTATCTCTAAGCCTTCTAGTTCTTTTATATAACTATTAACTTCTATTGTTTTTAATTTATCATTAAGTTCTAAATATTTTTTAGCTTTTGATTGTTGGCTAAATAATGGTTTTAATTGATTTTCGATTTCTATATATATATCATTTATTCTTTCTAAGTTTTCTTTTGTGTGTTTTAGATTTCTCTCAGCTTCTTGTTTTTTATATCTAAACTTAGATATGCCACAAGCCTCATCAAATACTTTTCTTCTATTTATTGGATTATTACTTAGTATCTCATCAACTTTACCTTGTTCTATTATTGAATATCCATCTTTGCCTATACCTGTATCTAATAAAAGTTCTTTTATATCTTTTAATCTACAACCTTTATTATTTATGAAAAATTCTCCTTCTCCATTTCTATAAGCTCTTCTTTTTATAGTTACTTCACTAAATTCCAAGTCTAACTTATTATCTGAATTATCTATAGTAAGAGAAACTTCACAATAATTCATAGGCTTTTTAGTATTTGTTCCTGCAAATATTACATCTTCTAACTTATCTCCTCTAAGACTTTTGATACTTTGTTCTCCAAGTACCCATCTTACAGCATCTGATATATTACTTTTACCACTACCATTAGGTCCAACTATAGATGTTATACCTTCTTTAAATATGATATCTGTTTTATTAGGAAAGGATTTAAATCCTTTAAGTTCTAATCTTTTTAAATACATTTATTCTTCCCCCTTAAATACTAAAACTAAAGGTTATAAATGCTATATAACTTTCTATATATTTCTTGCATGTTAACTTTTACAACTTTATTGTCATCTAATATGATTTCAAGTTCATTTATATCAATATTATCTTCTTGTGTCTTTAAAGTAACTCCTAATTGCTCTTTTATATATAAACTATTGCACTTTTTATTTCCTATTATTTTAGATATGTTTTTCTTATTAGTTTTAACTATGATATTATTTTTAACTTTATTATCTTTAATAAAACTTGCCAAATAATCTTTAACCATCTCTCCCTCAACTAATTCTCTAAATGCAGGATGGTAAGGTCCATCTACTATAGATTTTCCTAATTGAATTTCTTCAGTAGCTTGTAGTCCTACTCTTATCACATTTATATTATTAACATAGTATAGGGCTAATAGTTTCTTAACTATTTGTATACTTTCTTCTAATGTAAATGGATTATATTGTCTTTTATTTAATAAATTTTCAAGTCCAGTTTCTTTTACTACCAATGTAGGATATATTCTTACACAATCAGGCTGTAATTCTATAAATTTTCTTGCAGTATTTATACATTTCTCCTCTGTATCAGTAGGTAATCCAACCATTTGCTGAAGTCCTAATTTTATATTATTTGCTTTTATTAATTTAGCACTTGTAAATACTTCTGGTGCATGATGACCTCTTATACTAGCTTTTAATACATCTTCATCTAGAGATTGTACTCCAAGTTCTATAATACTTGCTCCGTAGCTTTTAACTGTATCTAATATTTCCTGATCTATACAATCTGGTCTTGTAGACATTCTTATATCTTGAACTAATCCTTTATCTATATACTCTTTTGCAACAGACAATAAACTCTTTTGTATATCTATATCAATTGCTGT
>CALESE010000086.1 GCA_937907205.1 uncultured Romboutsia sp.
TTAAACAACTAAAAGCTCAAAAACAAGCTATTATAAATAAGGAAAAAGAAAAAGAACGTAAAGCTAGAACAAAAAAATTAATTGAAATAGGAGCTATAATAGATAGCATAGGAATTAATTCTGTTGAATTAGCAAATGAATTTAAAAATCATTTTTTAAATACTGAAAAATCAAAATTATGGTTAGAAAAATTTATAGAAAAAAATAAGGCTTAAATTAAGCCTTATTTTTTTCTAGCCTCTTGAATTTTCTATTAGAGTTCCATTTCATACTATTGTTATTTCTAAACTTGTATCTATATATGTTGTACTTAAATTTCCATCATTATTTATTTTACCATGCAAAGCTCCAAAATTATTATTATCTAATTCCATAAATTTATTTTTATTATATAATATTCTATATAGAGATTCTCGTCCTTTATCATGAGGATTCTTTTTTATTTTTCACTCTTTAATAGTTTCATCATATCCTCCATGTTTAGTAGTATATTCTTATTTTACCCATCAAGTTTTTGGATCTTTCCATGTAAATTTTTAACCTTTTACTATTTTATTACCTCTACCACTTCCTATAATTAAATTTGGCATTGGTATTTATTTAACATCTTCTGTATAAACAACCAAAAAGAGCGCCGTTACTGACGCCCTTTTTAATTAACATATATATTATTTTTCAACTAAATATATTAGTTCTAACTATGTATTTTATAGTATCCTTCACTAAAATGATAAATACTGTTTCCAGGTTTTCCAGATATAGAAAAGTTTAAGCTTCCTTTTCCACCTAAAGATATTTCTCCTCCACCTGTCACAGTAGTATTTCCACCAGTTGTAAAATCTCCATTAATTCTATAAAAAATTCTAGTTGGAGTTTCTAGATGAGTAAAAATACTTCCAGAGAATTGCTTAACAGCTCCTTTGTAATTCCTATTTAAACTTGTATCCATAATTTTTAATAATGCAACATACCTTCCACCTTCATCTGTTTTACAATACCATTTGATTTCTGGTTTATATGCACTATTAACAGTAATTCTTTTCCCAAGTGTTCTATATGTAGCTCTGACTTGAATTCCAGATTTGGTTTCTACTATAAATCTAGAATCAATTAAATTTTTAGCAGAACTTCTTGATACGTTATTTTTAACGGCAATTTCTGATATAACTTCATTATAATTTCTATATTCTTCTTTCCCTAATATTGATTTAGCTTCATTTATTGATATATTTTTATCTTTTGATATCTCATTTGCAATTTCATCATATGTCATAACATCACTCGTTTCTATGTTATCAGATTCTAAATCAATTGATGAGTATTCAACATTTTTTAATAAATCATTATTTTCCATAGCTGATACAGTATTTACTGCTGGTACTCCAATGGTTACCATACATAAAGATGATGCTACTATTTTTTTTATTTTTTTCCTAAACATAATTTTGTCCCCCTTTAAGTATTATTTTTTTATTTTAAAATATATTATTTTCTTGCAAATTCTTTAAATAATATCAGTAATCCTGTAAGTAATAATATTATTGATATTGTTACAGGAAACACTAATAATAATATACCTGTATTTTCTATTGCAGTTATAATTTTATCTGATGTAGAATACCAACTATCTAATTGATTAACTTGAAACGATGCACTTATAAATAAAAAAACATTTGAAAGTGCACCTATTGCTGTTAAACAACATCCTATAATTGTTTTTTTCATTATCTCTCATCCTTTCATACTCCATATCAGTAGAGAATTATATATTCATAAATATAAAAAATTTTGTACTTACAACTTATATTTAAATATTATCAAGAAAACATTTTCAAAAAAAGTCTTTAAGTGTAAAAAAAATTATGATATTATTTTTTAATATGACTTTTTTAACATACTTTCTCGAATAAAAAGTAACTAGTTCTAAAATTTGGCTTTAGGGAATAGTTTAAATAAAAAAGAGTGTATATATTGAAATAACTACATTTCAGTAACTACACTCTCTTTTTATTTTTTTGTTTTATATGAAACTTTATTTTTTTAACTTTTAAAAATTCGATATAAATAAATTATTTTTTTATTTAACCTTATTTTAATTTGTATTAACTGCATTTTTTATGTATTTTACTTTAAATCATTTAATTAACATTTATCATCATTTTCTAATTTCTTTATATAATCTTCAATAGATTTTTTTACATAATAAGTATTTTCATTCAATTTAATTTAATTTCTAAAATCAAAAACGAAAAAAAGCACACACCACATATTTATAAAGACCATTTCAGTTGACAAGTAAATTAACTAAAATAAAATTTTAATTAATTTACTTACAGCTTGTCTTGAAATGCCTAATTCTTTTGCTATATTACTTTGATTAAATCCTCTTTCTAATAATATTTTTATTTTATCTAACCTATCTTGTTTTTGTTGCTCTCGTTTAGTTAATCCATTTTCATTTCTTGGTGTTCTTTTCTCATTCTTTCTTTTATATTTCTCATCAGTTCCAATTATAGTTTTCATATGCTTTTGCTCTGATTTTGTAATACATAATCTCTCTATTAATGTTTCATTCTTATACCAGTAGCCACCTTTATCTCTCATTCCTTTAGTTACTCTTTTATCTTGTCCACTTCTTATGCCTTGCTCATACTCTATAAACTTATCTATTGCTTTTCCTACACTTCTAACTATTGATAATACTTCATTTTCTTTCAATGGCTCTATAAAGCTATTATTTAACTCTATAACTGTATTTTGTAATTCAAATTCATCTCTTATGTAAATGCCTTTCCAATATGCATAACAATGTATAATCATATTTCTATTACCTTTAACATCATATTTTCTTAACTTACATAACATTTCTATATCTTCGGCTCTTGCCATATGTAAGCTATATGAATTAAATAATTTATTATTAATTACTTTCTTATCATCTTTTTTAGTTTGTTGTATCTTCAATTGATGTGATTTTGGTTTATAGTTTAAATATTTCTCTCTTAAATCATACATTGAGTATTCAATTATTTCACTATATAAGACACTACATTCCGTTTTAGAGCGTGAATTAATAGTATTTGGTAATCTAAGTACCCTTGCACCATCTGTGGCTCTCTTATCGGCTCCTAGATGCTTTAATTGATGATATAGATAATCTTGTAACTCTTGCCATGTTTGTAATGCTCCATACGGTGCATTTTTTATTACCCAATATACATGTAATCCTCTTCCACTATCAATTACAATTGAAGGTTTAGGTATTTTACCTTCATAGTACAGAATCCATATCATATACACTACTTCTGATTTATTAAATCCTAGTTTTTCACAATCTATATCTTGAAATAAAGCTCTAAGTTGCCTTATATTTTTAACTTTTCTTGATGGTATATACATTGTATTTGGCGTTATAAATACATCTTCTTGACCTTTATACTTTTCTATTTTTTCTAAATCTTCATATCTAACATTTTCTATTTGTATCTTATCATTTTCTTTTAATTTTAATATTTGTATATATCCATCTGTTGTTTCATCAAATAATTGTTTGTTATATTTTATTAGTCCCATAAAAAAAGTCCTTCCCCATATAGCATCAAAACACTATTCAAGAAAAGAACTTTATATATATTTCCATTGAACTTTAAGTATTATTATGATAATAT
>CALESE010000087.1 GCA_937907205.1 uncultured Romboutsia sp.
GCTTTTTCTATTAATTATTTAATTTTAATATTCAAATATAATTTATATAAATAATGCATTATGTTCCACAAAAAGTTCTATATGGACAACTTGAAGGTTGAGGTAACTTGGAATATTCTTCTTGATCCTCTGAGTGTTCATATGGTCTTGAAATTACATAAAGTAGATTTTTCATTACATCAAAATCACCTTTATTAGCAGCTTCTATTGCTTCTTCTACTCTATGATTTCTTGGAATTACTGCTGGATTAGAGTCTTTCATTAACTGATGTACTAATTCTTTTGATTGTGGTTGTCTTTTAAGTCTTTCCTGCCATAAATTGTACCAATTAGAAAACTCTGTAGTAGCAAACATACCTTTATTTATCTTCTTATCAAAAGTCAATGCAATAAATGTATTCGTATAATCTTCATTATACTTTTCCATCATAGTAAATAAATCTTCAATAATAGCTTTATCTTGCTTTTCTTCATTAAATATACCAAGTTTTAATCTCATTTTTGATAACCAATTAGAATGGTATAGCTCAGAAAATTTAGATATAGAATTCTTAGCTATTTTTATAGCTTCTTCTTGATTTTCATGTAATAAAGGTAATAAAGCCTCAGCAAATCTACATAAATTCCACTCAGCCATAATAGGTTGATTCTTATATGAATAACGACCATAAGTATCTATAGAACTAAACACTGTATTCGGATTATAAGTATCCATAAAAGCACAAGGACCATAATCAATAGTTTCACCACTAATAGTCATATTATCAGTATTCATAACACCATGAATAAAACCAACTGTTTGCCATTTAGATACAAGACTAGCATGGGATTTAATTACTTCATTAAGTAAATTAATATACTTATTATCATCATCCTCTACGTTTGGAAAATGTCTTTTTAATGAATAGTCAGCTAGTTCTTTAAGTTGTTCTATATTACCATAAGTAGCTGCATACTGAAAAGTACCAAATCTAATATGACTAGATGCTACACGAGTTAATATAGCACCTTCTTGTATTTTTTCACGAATTACAGACTCACCAGTTTTAACTACAGCCAGGCTACGTGTAGTTGGAATTTTTAGTCCATGCATAGCTTCACTTATTATATACTCACGAATCATAGGTCCAAGTACTGCTCTTCCATCTCCTCCACGAGAATATGGAGTTCTTCCAGATCCTTTAAGTTGAATATCATATCTTTCTCCCATAGGTGTTATTTGTTCACCTATTAATAATGCCCTTCCATCTCCTAAAATTGTAAAATGTCCAAATTGATGACCAGCATAAGATTGAGCAATAAATGCACCTTCTTCTATAGTTTCATTCCCTGCAAGTATTGATACACCATGACTTTTTATAGCATCGCTATTTAATCCTAAAGACTTGGCTAAAGGTTCATTAAAAATAACTAACTTAGGTGATTTAACTTTATTTAGATTAATTCTGCTAAAAAATAGTTTTGGTAAAGTTGTATATGTGTTATCAAAATTCCATCCCATTTCTATAATTTCTTTATTAATAGTCATTTTGTCTCCTATCTATTTTATTTAAAAATTTTATATCTTTTAAATTAATATACCCTTATTCATAATTTGAAATAAGTTTATTTTTAATTTTTATTTAATAATATTTCATATATATTTATTTGACTATAACACATATTAAATTTAATTGTACTCTGCATAAAAAATAACTAGATTATCAAATCTAGTTAGCAATATTACTTTCTTTTATTCTATTTTCTAATTTAGATACTTTAACTTTTACCCTATTAAGCTCATTAGAATTATTTTCACTTAATAACTCTAATGTTTCAAATCCATCGTTAATTTTAAATTCTATTTTGTCTAGTCTATAATTAATACCGCTGATGTCATTTTTCATACCATCTATATCTTGTTTTATTCCATCTATATCACTTTTCATGCCTTTTATATCACTTTGCATATTTTTCATATCACTTTGCATATTTTTCATATCACTTTGCATATTTTTCATATCTTTTTGCATATCAAGTAATAATTCTAAAACTTTATTATCCAAAATAAATACCTCCCTTAGATTTAATACTTAAATTCTAACATTTTTAATTTAAAATTTCAATTTGCAAAACTTGGAAAAATAATGAAATAAAGGTATTATCATAAATTGAACTGAGCCCCTTAAAGTAGACACAAGTAAAAAAGACTTGTAAAATACTACT
>CALESE010000088.1 GCA_937907205.1 uncultured Romboutsia sp.
AAGAAAATAGCCATTTTATATAACTTAAAAATGGCTATTTTGTCTACAGTCTGAGAGTACATATGTACTCTATTTTTATACCATTAGCAATAAATTATTTATAAATATATCTTCTAGTGTATTTTGTAACTTACTTCACTAATATATTATTTAATCTAGTGTAATATTTACTACTATGCTATAATTTATAAAATTATATATTTTTAAGTGAAGGGGCGACATAATTATGAAATATGAAATTATTTTATTTGATGCAGATGATACACTTTTTGACTTTAAAAAAAGTGAAGATTTTGCTATAAAAAAACTTGTATCTACATTAGATTCTAACTTTGATGATGAATTTATTATAAATACATATAAAGATATAAATACTAAAATCTGGATAGAGTTTGAAGAAGGAAAAATTACTTCTGATGAATTAAAAGTAGAGAGATTTAATAGATTAATAAAACAACTAGAAATTAACTCTAATGCAACAGATCTTTGCAATATGTATATTCAATTTTTAGGAGATGGTTCTTTCTTATATGATGAAAGTGAAGATTTGTTAAACTACCTATCTAAAAAATATAAAATAGGTATTATAACTAACGGATTAGCTGATGTTCAACATAGAAGAATTAGAAATTCTATTGTAGGTCACTATTTTGAAGATGTTGTTATCTCAGATGAAATAAAAATAGCTAAACCAAATCCAGCCATATTTGATTATGCATTACGTAATCTAGACCATAGTAATAAAAAAAGTGTTTTAATGATAGATGATAGCTTAAACTCAGATATAAAGGGCGGAATTAATGCTGGTATTGATACCTGTTGGTTTAATCAGCATAAAAAAATTAATTCATCTAGTATAAATCCTACATATGAGATAAATAGCCTATTACAATTAAAAGATATATTATAAAATATTATATAGAACAAATATTTTAATATGTTTTTAACTTAAATATTAGGGTATATAGTAAACGTGAATTATCAATAATAAAATTAAATACACAATGGAGGAACAAATTATGGGAAATTGTAATTCTTGTCCATCAAAAAATAGTTGTAGTTCTCAATCTACATGTAATATAAAAAATAATCCTAATAATAAAATAGGTAAAATAATAGGAGTAATGAGTGGTAAAGGTGGAGTTGGTAAATCAACTATGACTGCACTTATTGCTAAGAAACTAAATAAAATGGGATATAAGGTAGGAATACTTGATGCAGATATAACAGGTCCAAGTATACCAAGACTTATGGGTGTTAGAAACGGTAAAGCATTCCAAGGTGAAAATGGTATAATCCCCGTTGAAAATTCAAATGGAATAAAAATAATGTCTATAAATCTTATGACAGATGATGAGAGTCAACCAGTTGTATGGAGAGGTCCTATGGTTGCTAATGTTGTAAAACAATTTTATAGCGATGTATTATGGGAAGAATTAGATTATCTATTAATAGATATGCCTCCAGGTACAGGAGATGTTGCTTTAACAGTAATGCAATCTATTCCTATAAGCGGAATTGTTATGGTGTCAGTACCACAAGACTTAGTATCTATGATAGTTTCAAAAGCTGTTAATATGGCTGCTATGATGAATATAAAGGTGTTAGGTGTTGTTGAAAATATGAGTTATATACAATGTCCTGATTGTGATAAAAAGATAAAATTATTTGATGGTGTTGAAACTGAAAGATTTTTAAAAGGTATGGAGCTAGATTTACTTGGTGAACTTCCTATGACTAGAGAAATAGTTGATATTACTCATAATGGTGTTGAAGAAGTAAGTAATGAATTAGATACCGTTTTAAACAATATAGTTAATAAAATAAAATAAACCAGCAAAACTTGCTGGTTTATTTTTATTTATTTAATATATATTTTTTACAATCTACACTTTCGTACAACTCTCAATTTTTACATATATCATAAAATATTTCTCTGGTAATATTTTTGTATACTTTTTCGAAAGTACATGAATTTATGTTATTATGTGGGCATTTTAAACATATACTATCAAGTTCTTTTTTTATTTCAACTTTTTCTATATTTTTATTTTTAATACTATACTTTTTATTATATGCATTTACTCTTTTTATTACCATTTCCATATTATAATTAAAATCTTCACTATATCCATAACCTATAAATGATCTCATACATAAAATATGATTTATCCTTATTTTTAACATATATTTTTTAATCTTTTACTTAATGTAGTTCCTATTGTTGTAGCTAATCCTATTTTTATAAAATCAAATAATATAAATGGTGCTACACACATAATTAATCCTTGCATAAATGTAGATTTAGTTATAAATGTAAATAATATAGTTCCTATTAAGTAATCAATTATCAATCCTATTATCATACTAATTAATACATATATTACTTTATTTTTTTCTGAAAAATATCCTATTACTAATGCCATAATAGGAAACCCTAATATAAATCCTCCTGTTGGACCTAATACTATACTTAATCCTCCACCCATATTAGCAAATACGGGTAATCCTATACTTCCCATTAATAAATATATAAGTTGAGATATAAATCCTTTTCTAGATCCTAATAATACACCACTTATTGCAACTGCAAATACCTGCATAGTTAATGGTACTGTAGTAAATGGAATCGGTATTGAAATTTGTGAAAGTAATGCTGTTATTGATGAAAATAATGAACAAATAATAATTTCTTTAATATCCAACTTCATAATTACCCCCATTTAGTTAACCTTTTTTACATTTTAAGTTTACAATATAATTATATATCATTTCCTTTTTCTAGTAAACTTATTTATTTCATCAAGTTTACATTACTTTCCTTAACTTATATTAAATTTAATATAAAAGTTTTTTATTTCAATTTATGGTTAAACTAAATATATAATTTTTAATTTTTTAAGGAGGAAGTTAAATTGAGTATAGCAATAAACCTTATTGGAGGCCTTGGTCTTTTCCTATATGGAATGAATTTAATGGGAGATGGTCTTCAAAAATATGCAGGTAGTAAACTAAAAAGAATAATTGAACTTTTAACTAGTAATGTTCTTATGGGTGTTCTAGTAGGAGCAGTAGTTACCGGTATAATACAAAGTTCTAGTGCTACAACTGTTATGGTTGTTGGATTTGTAAATGCTGGAATAATGAGCTTATCTCAGGCTATTGGAGTAATAATGGGTGCTAATGTAGGTACTACTATAACAGCTCAACTTGTCTCATTCAAATTAGAAGGATTAGCTCCTGTTGCACTTGGTATTGGTATTATTTTATACTTATTTCCTAAAAAGAAAAGTCTTAAAAATATAGCTGAAATTCTTATTGGGTTTGGTATTTTATTTACAGGTATGGATTTTATGAAAGATGCTGTTAAGCCATTAGCTGAATTACCACAATTTAGAAATGCCTTACTTTACTTTGGTCATCATCAAGTTCTAGGTATATTAGCAGGATTCTTGATAACAGGTATTGTTCAAAGTTCTAGTGCTTCTATGGGTATGTTAATTGCTCTAGCTTCAGAGGGTCTACTTCCACTTTCATCTGCATTACCTATACTTTATGGTGATAATATTGGTACTTGTGTTACTTCACTTTTATCAAGTATTGGGGCTAGTGTAAATGCTAGAAGAGCTGCTATAATGCATTTATCATTTAATGTAATTGGAACAATAGTATTTATGCTTATTTTAAATAGACCTATATCTTATATAGTAAGCTACCTTGATCCAAATGATGCTGCCCGTCAAATAGCAAATGCTCATACTTTATTTAATGTAGTAAATGTTATAATACTTTTACCTTTCTCAAGATTTATAGTAAAACTTGCTATGAAGCTAGTTCCTGAAAGTAAAAACGAGGATTATGATGATAATCCTACTACTAAATATTTAGACGAAAGAATATTAGAAACCCCTTCCATAGCTTTTGGTAATACATTATCTGAAATAATTAGAATGGGTAAAAAAACAGAAACTGCTTTAGAGTCCTCTTTTAAAGGATTTATAGATAAGGATAATGATTCTATTAATAAAACATTCGAACATGAAAATATAATTAATCACCTTCAAAAGAGTATACTCAATTATTTACTAAAACTATCAAAATCACCATTAAATGATGATGAACGTTTTAAAACAGACTTATTTTTTAATACAGTAAATGACATTGAAAGAGTTGGTGACCATGCAGAAAATATAGCTGAACTTGCCCAAAACGTAATTGATTTAGATGTTAATTTTTCTGATGTAGCTTTTAGTGAAATAAACGATATTTATAATAAAACTTTATCTAACTTTAAAAATTCATTATTAGCTCTTAAAAATAATGATTCTGAATTAGCTCATAAAGTTTTTGATGTTGAAAAAGAAGTTAATTACCTTGAAAAATCATTTAGAAAATATCATATAAACAGGTTAAATGAAGGTAACTGTACAATAGATGCAGGTGTTTTATACTTAGATTTGGTATCTAACTTAGAAAGAATATCAGATCACTCTGTTAATATTGCAC
Source organism: uncultured Romboutsia sp. (assembly GCA_937907205.1). Lineage (GTDB taxonomy): Bacteria > Bacillota > Clostridia > Peptostreptococcales > Peptostreptococcaceae > Faecalimicrobium. The sequence continues at coordinate 4,507 of CALESE010000088.1, forward strand.
AACGAGTTTTGAAAACTCAATAGTATAAATAAAAATAACTGAAATAAGATTTACTTATCTCAGTTATTTTTGTCTAATTTATTATAAGTTTTATTATATCACCGTTGTTTCTTTCTATATTTGCTATTTCACCAGTTAAGCTATAATCAAAAGCATTTAATAATAAATTAAGTAGTTTTTGACTGTCAATTATATCATCTTGTCCATTAAAAAAATCAAGAGCATTATTTTTTATTAATCTTTTTACAAAATCTATTGGTAGTTTTATATGTATTTTATCCCCAGTATGAGATATAACTCTTACTCTTAAAAGCCTTTCATCATATCCTCTCATAGTTTGCTTTGTCATAATTCCTCCTATTTAATTATATTGTTTGAAACTGTTTAATGTATTTGCTTTATATTGTAATTTATATTCTTGATTAAATACTTTTAACACAAAAAAACTGTAATTATTTTATTATTGTAAATTTTTATGAGATAGATTGTCAATACAAGTGCAACACTTTATATTTATGTTGCATTAAATACCT
>CALESE010000089.1 GCA_937907205.1 uncultured Romboutsia sp.
ATGAACTATTTTTTTATATATTTTTATGTGTTGCACTTAATATGATAATTTATCTCATAAAAATAACCTATAAATAGTTAACCTTAACTTACACTAACGTTTATCATTCTTTTTGTATTAAAATTTAGCTCTACATCTTAGACATATAAATTGTGGCCATTATATTTTAATCTACTAAAGATATAACTTCAAACATAATGTCCATTTTAAAGTCTTCAATAAGAAATTCTATTACTCCTTTTTCAAATACACATGATTTTAATTCATAATCATATAATTTTTGTCCTATACTTATTTTCTATAATCCTTTTAAAAATAAGGAAAAAAATAGTAGATAAATTTATTTTTTACACAAACCTATCTACTACCCCATTTAAAATATTAGATTTTATTAAAATTAATTTTATAATTTCTACACTTTATATCTAATCTAATAAACCTATATTATAAACTCTTTCTCTATATCATTGTTTTCTTAATATATGATGTTCTTAAAATGAATGTTGTATATACTAATACATTTTCAGAATCTTACATTAAATTTTACAAAAAAATGGTTTAAGAATCCTAAAAGATATAAATTTCTATCTTTTTGAATACCTTAAACCATTTTTTGCTGTATTCTGCTCTACAGTATTGTTTAAAATAATTTTACTTTTATTTTGATTTCTAAAAAATCTTAGCTTATCCTTTTATATACTTTCTATTTTAATCCAAAGAATATCATTAACGGGAAAGATGTAGGAACTCGTCCATGTGGATGTACACTTTCTGTATAATATCTTTCTTCTATATTATCCAACTTCCATATCGTTTCATCAAACCCTAAGTTTTCTACATAAAAGTTTTTATCTTTTAATTGCTCTTTATCTACTTCTTTAATATTATCTCCATTAACATTTGAAGTTCCATTTGTTGAGCTATTTTCATAACAATTTTTAATTGTTTTTATATCTCCTATTGTTCCTACAAACTTCCTAATTTTTGTAGTACTTAATGCTGATGTACCAAGTGATACAGAATTATTAATAAATGTTGTTGTATCCATTTTACCAATAAATAATCCATTGCTTTGTGCATAATTATCTGATGCATTTCTCATATAAATATTTGATATTACATTGTTAATTGTTACATTTCCATGTGAAATACCAATAATACCACCAGAATCGCTTCCTTCTACAATCAATTCACCTTGTACATAACAGTTCTTAATTGATCCTCCTGTTTTTTCACTAATAAACGCTGATGCTTTATTTCCACCTTTCGTATATTTACCTGCATTTACATATGCTTGATTAACATTAATATTTTCAAATGTAGAGTTATTATCTAGTGATACCACTACTGAAACATTATCATGTCCAAATATAGTTATTTTACTAAATTTCATATTATAATAAGTTGCATTTAATGATTCCTTAGCAAAAACTGCTATATTACTTTGCGTTCTATCACTCTGTGCAGATGAAATATATTGTGAATTAACTCCTGTGAAATAAACTGCTCCATAATCAAATTTATCTACATTTAAGTTATATACTTCACCATTAAACTGTTCAAATATAGTTGTATTTTTTAGATTTCTAATTGTATGTCCATTACCATTGATTATCCCTTCAAATACTCTTGGTATTAAAACACTTCCTAAACTATATTCTTTACCAGAGAAATCAAGATCAGACATTATTGTAAATTCTCCAGTTGGATGTTCAGTAAGTTCTGTTATAAATTCTTCTATCGAGTTTATTTCAGATTTATAAACTCCAATAGCTTTTGTTTCATTTGGATCTAAGTTCTTAAGTTTAGGTACATACTCATTTTCTATACTTGATAAATCCCAAATATCTTCATTCCACCCTAAAGTTTCTATATAGAAATCTTTACTTGTTATTTGTTCTTTATTAACTGTACCTATTTTTCCATTAAAATCGATTCCTTCTCTTAATAATGTTGATTTACCTCTATTTTCTTCATATTCATAGTTATTTAAATAATTTTCAAATTTACCATTTTCTGTTTTACCATCAAATTTGTAATGTTTATTTTGGTTTCCTAATGAAATATTATTTTGAATTATAGAGTTTTCTGTTGATTGTCCTATAAAACCAGCTATTCCTTCAATACCATTCACTGATGCAGAACTATAGCTATATTTGATAGAAGATCCAACTACGTTACCAACTAATCCACCTACATTTTGATTTCCTTGTACTAATCCTGATGAATAACAATTTTCTATTATCGTAGAAGTTGTTACTTCTCCTACCAATCCTCCAACATCATTACCACTTTTTGATATAGATATATTACTACTACTTTCTTTTAAAGTTAAATTTTCAGCATATCCCACTATTCCTCCAACCTTACTTTTTGCATTTTTAATACTAGATTCTATAATATGCACATTTTCTATTTTTGAATTAACTGCTGTTTTTGCAAGCACTCCAACATTATCTTGTTCAGCTGTAATTATGCTTTTTTCTATAATTAATCCAGTAATATTTGCTTTATTCAGTTTGTTAAATATTGGTACTTTATTTCCTGTTAATTTATAACCATTACCTTCAAGTATTCCTTTAAATTCTACATCAATAATAGTATCTTTAGAAGAAAAATCAATATCATTATCTAAAATAAATCTTGCATATGGATTTTCAGTAATTTTAGTTATAAATTCATCTGATGACTTAATATTATATGTTTCCACTCCAAACTCATTATCATTTGGATCAGAATTTTTTAGTTTCGGCCTTCCTCCACTTGATACCGTACTTAAATCCCATATGTCATTATTCCAATTTAAAGTTTCTGTATAGAAGCTTTCTGTTTTAACTTGTGTTTCAGATGCTACATCTATTTTTCCCTTAAAATCAACATCTTTTGTTCTATCTATTGTAGAAGTTCCTGCATTTGCCTCATTTTCATAGTTTCCGCTGAAATTTACAAAGTTATTATTTCCTGTTCTACCATCAAATTTGTATCCTTTTAACTGATTAACTAAAGTAATATTATTCTTTATAATAGAATTGTTATATGTTTGTCCTACAAAACTTGCTATTCCAATACTACCTTCTGCCCTTGAATTACTAAATGAGTTGATAATAGAAGATTTGTTTACATATCCAATAAATCCTCCTACATCATTATTTCCTTTAGCTTTTCCTACTGAATAACAATCTTTAATAACTGATCTGTTTACAATTTCACCAACAAATCCTCCAACTGCATTACCTGTTGCTAATACTTCTCCATTCGCAGAACATTCTATAATCTGTGATTTATCAACATAGCCTGCCATCGTTCCTACTCTATCTGTTCCTAATACTTTTATACCAATAACATGAGTATCTTGTACTAAAGAACCTGTAATATTTCCAAATAGCGATCCTGTTTCTTTATTTGCACTTACTTTTACATTTCTAGCCATTATTCCATTAAGAGTACTATATTCTACTAAATTTGCTAGTGCTCCTGTTTTTTCCTTTGATTTATCAGCTACTACTACTTCGCTATTTTCAATAGTTAAATTAGAAATATTAGCAAATTTAATTTTATCAAATATTGGTGATCTATTTCCTATTAATTTATGACCACCTCCATCTAGTTTCCCTATGAAGTATCCATCTATAATAGTATCTCCATCAACATTGATTTTAGAAAGATCTATATCATTATCTAATACATAGTTTCCTATATAATATTTTGTTTTTCCACTTGTATCTTCTATTTGATTCTTCATTATCTTTTCTTTGAATTCTTCTGCTGTTGCTATGTGCTCAACATCAGCTTCACCATTTAAAACTTCTTTTCTAAAATCATTTGTTATACGCTTTAAATAATGGTAATTAATTCTTCTGACATTTGTACTAGAAGTAACATCTCTATCATTATTATTTGCATCTGCTCTTAATGCATCTACATAATTTTGTAATAAATTTTCTGAATCTATATATGGAATTGTTTTTAAACTCTTCTCCATTAATTTATATCTTTCTTTTTTGAACTTTTCCCAAGTCATTGTATTATCTTTTGTAATTTTCTTAATAGCATCTAAGTCTGTTGCACTTTTTCCTGTGAACCATGAAAGATATCCATTTTCGTATCCACCCATACCAAGCATCTGCCATGCTGTATATGTGAATCCCCAAGTGTGGGTTCTTCCATTATCATTATATGGTTGATACCATCTTCTTATATACATACCTTCTGATCCATAAGCTCCTTCACCATTTTGTGTCCATTCTCCTGTTATACCTGGTCTAATTGTAATTTTATTATCCCATAAATCTCCAATAGTTTGTAAATTCATTGCCTCAATCTCTGATGCAGTAATTTGTTTCCAAGTTACTGTTGAATGGTCATTAGGATTTGGATACTGTATTTGTACTGCTACTTTCGATTGCTCTTCTGGAGTTAATTTCAATAAAGCTTTTGCTTCCACATAATCTAAGAAATCAATCGCTTCATACATTCCCTTATAATAACTATCAATTTTTTTAACTGAGTTAATCCTATCTTGCGTTAAGTTAGTTGTAATAAGTTTATCTGGTGAATAGTCATAACTAAAATTCCAGTTTACATCTCCATCTCCAAATGTTTGTGTTGTATGTCCATCTGTATAATCTTCTCTACCTAATTTATTATTGTTACCTCCATCAATTGGTCTAAATCCATTTTCTTTGAAAAATAGTTTATATGATTGGTTATGTCCAATTTCATGTGTCCACATCCAATTGTAACCTTTTAATGCAGGACTTGCATAATTTATTACACCATCACTTGCATATGCTGAAGCACCACTTGCTCTAAACCATTCATCTAGCAAATCATTAAAGTTTATATGGAATGGATCTGTACATTTCCCATTTGATTGTGTTCCATATATATTTACATTGGTAGAATCAATTTGTATATCAGCATATTTATTTAGGTAAGAAACGTCTATTATACCTAATACATTATTATAAAAATTAGCAATTTGATCTCCAAATTTTTGCATATCCATCAATAATTCCTCTTGTTGATTTTGATTATTTGGATCTTTAAGATATACCATTTGTGAACCAACTAAGAATGTACCTGGAGCAGACACGATAAATCCTGAATTTTTCGGTAATGTTAAAATATGCATTATATATTTAGGTTGCTTTTTTATTTGTGTCCAAGCACGATAGTCTGCTTTATTTTTGTAGTCTTTTGCTGCAGATTCTGTCAAAAGATTTCTAGATTTAAAATAATCAGTAAACCATTCATTTGGATCTTGATAATCTGTTAAAGCATAAACTGCACGTTCTATAAAATCACCTTGTGATTGTATTCCAAGAAGTATACCTAAGTTATCTCTATATTCTAAATGAACAATATGAGCAGATTTATATATGGCATTCCAGAAATCATCTATAAAATCATTAAATTTTATATTTGGCCTATATATATCACTTTTAAATAACATAGTGTCACTTAATTTTGTGCCACCTATCTCTACACCATAGAAACGAGAGTAGTAGTTATATGCAAATAAAACTTTTTTAAATTGTTCATTATTGACTATTCTCTTACTGATTATATGGTTTAATATATCATTTTCTTGTGTGACACTATACCCATCTACGTTTGCTAATAAATTCATTACAAATTCTTTCGTATTTTCTTCTGATAAAATAACATCATTAAAGTACGCTTTTAAAACATTATATCCTCTCTTATCATAAGACTGAAGATCAACAAAGTCTTTTAAATCTTTGTCATATTCTAAACTTTGTATATAATTAACTAATTCATTTATAATTCTAGCATCTTGCTTAATTATATATCTATCATAGTTATATTCAATACCTAAATCATCAATTTTATACATTGCAACTCTACCGTACATCTTTATAGGATCCACTGTCTCTTTATATTTATACGTTACATTGTATTTTACTGTACTACCATCATCAAATACTATTTTAATTGAATTAATATCATCATAATTTTCTTCAGTAAGATACATCATTACTTCTTTGTTTGAATCAAATGCTAAAACTGAATTAATAAGTTTTTGATTTAGAATATGATCTTCGCTAATTTTTTTACCATCTATAATAATATATTTTGAATCATAAAATGGCATTAGTTTGTATAAATTGCTATATAAAGTCAACTTATTTGGATTATAATCTTTCCTTTGTTTTAGTATTCCAAAATTTGGAATATAAATGTTTTTATTTATAAGTTCACTATCTTGCGTATTTCTTGGATCATCATTCTTAAGATATGGCAAATTCTCATAGCTACAATTTTCTGAATTCCATAAATCTTCACTAAAATCTAATTGTTTTAATATTTTTTCTGAGAAATCATTTTTAGATATAGTTTTGATATTAAGCTCTGTATTTTCATTAAGCGTAGATTCACTCATTGCAACATTTATACTATCAAGAGTAACATTTCCTTCTCCATGAATTCGATTAGCATTGTATCCTGTACTTAAACTAATATTTTTTGTCAAAGTAGCTCTATTTGATCCATATCCTAAAATACCTCCAGAGCCTCCTTCACTACTTGTAATATCAACTTTACTAATACAATTTTTTATTGTACTAATTGTTTCTGATGGTTGACTATAATTGATTTCTCCAGCAATTCCTCCAACACTTCTCTTTCCCTTTAATGTTCCTTCTACATAACAGTCTTCGATAATAGTGTTTTGTATAAGACCTGCTATCCCTCCAACTTGACTACCTTCGGAGTTTTTAGCACCACCTTCTCTTATTTTAAGATTAGTTACGCTACTATCTTTAATTGTAACAGGTTTTGATCCACCTTGTGCTCTTCCAACAATTCCTCCATATTGTGTTCCATAAGATCTAGTAATTATTGTTAAGTCTTTTATATGAACATTACTTATATTAGTACCACTATATACAGTATTTGCAAGTGCAGCTCCTCTAGAAGTAGATATTGTTCCTACTTCGTTAGCTATTGCATTTGATAAATATATATTTTCAAGTCTCAAATTCTTAATTGTTGCTTTATCCATAACATCAAATAATGGTCCATTTAAATTATAAATAGTGTGTCCATTTCCATCTATCGTTCCTTTGAACTCAAAGTCTTTTCCTGCTAATGATGTATAATCACTAGCATATTCTGAAGCATCATAGTCTCTTGTTAATACAAATGTTCCATATGGGTTAGCTTTAATTTCAGCCATTAAAGTAGAGAAAGACTTACGAACTGCATAATCTCCATATTCATCTATCTCTCCATAAAGAATTTCAAGTTTATTTTGTTGTTTCCCATTGTCTGTATACTGAGTTACATTTTCGTAATCAATTACTAAATAACATTTTCCATCTTCTATTCTATAATCAGATATAGGTGCATAAAAGCTTGGCATATCTTTCATCTGTACTTTAGCAATATAGTTATCAGGATAATATTTTATATAATGATAACTTAATTTATTTACTTCTTTATATGTTGAATTTCCAGAATAATCCGTTTTCTTTTCATATACAACGATATCTAAAATATCTTTCATTTCCAACATACGGTCACCATCTACTATAACTTCTTCTTGTAATAAATCCTGATTATGATATTCATTTTTTCCTGTTTCAAATATATTACTATCTAAATCGTAAGAAAGTATACATTTTACATAATAAGTCTCACTAGAATTTTTATTAAAGGTAACTGTGTTTACTCCTGATACAATTTGTTGTTTCTTTATTTCATTTTGCTCTTCATCGTATACAATAATTTCCCCACTTAGAATAGTTTTTTCATCATCAACTATATTAAATGTTGCCTCTATTTGATTGTTACTTATTTCACTATATTTAAAGTCTGTTGCTGTTGGCTTATCTTTCAATACCTCAATATCAACTTTGTTATTCTCACTTACAGGAAGTTCCTTTGAATTACTTAAAATTATCTTTTCAATTTTGATTTCTTTTTTTCCTGCTTCATCAAATCCTAAGATACTTGTTTGATATAAATTATCTTGCTCTTTTACCTCATATTCCTCTCCATTAATTACTACCTTTTCTGGTTTAAAAATCGTCGCGTTTGTACTTTCAAATCTTATATCAACATTCTCTTTTTTATTGAAATACTTTTCTTCTATTTCACCTTTATATGAAGCAACATTACTTACTTTCAACTGATAATTTCCAACAAGTTCAATTCTTTTTGTATCCAATATTTCATCTATTACTTTATTTTCACCTGACTCATGATTTTCTAATGTATTGCTATCTCTATCATACGTAGCATATATATCTAGTATATATGGTTTTCCTTCTTTTATTGAAAATGAAATACTATTCTTTCCTTTTACAATTTCCTGTTCCTCTGAGAAACCATCTTCATTGTTTTTAAGGACTACTTTTCCTTCAATAAAAGAATTATCTTCATCTACTATATCAAAATCTAAAACAACTTTATTTTTATTTAAATCATCCTTTTGTACAAATCTATTAATAGATGGTTTATCTTTTAGAATTTCGATATTGATTTTATTACTAACATCAGCTGTATTCCCATCAGAATATGTAATTTTCGTAATATTTAACTCTTGAACTCCACTTTCTTTGCCCACAGTATACGTTACTTGATAATTACCTTCACTCAATTTGGTAGCAATACAATCTACATTATTTATGCGTATTTTTTCAATATCCTCTATCTTATTGCTATCAATAATAAACTGAAGCATTATATTCTCGCCTTTTTCCACATAGTCTTTATGAGAAATAATTTTTTTTACTTCAGCTCTTGGCTGTGCTTCAATCTCTTTTTCTAATAAAATTTCATCTACAACTTCCTGACCATCAACCAATCTATATGTTCCAGTAATCTTAACAATATATTTGCTTGATAATATAGTATCTAGTATTATCTTGTTTTTTCCTGATTTAACTTCCTTTTTAGTAATTTCCTTATTATTTTCATCTAATAAAACTATATTTGATGCCGTTAAAGTATTATCTTCATCAACTAAATCAAAGTTTGCCGTTAGTATACCTTTTTCTATATCTTCTTTTATATCAATATCTGTAATAATAGGTTTTTGTTTTAAAATTGTCACAGAAATAATATTTTCTTTAGTTAATGAAATTTTCTTTCCATTAGAAAGTATAATCTCTTTTAATTTATATTATTTTTGCCTATCTTATCTATACCATCAATGGTTACCATATATTGCTTATTTTCTTTTATTACTTTATACTTCTTTTCGTTTATTACTACAAATGAAGGTTCAAACCTTGTTGAATTTGAGCTATTGAATTTAACTTGAATTGGCTCATTTTTTTCAAATATAATTGTCTGCTTATCATCTTTATATGTAGCAACATCTGATATCTTTAGCTGATAATCTATTACAAACTCCAATTCTTTTGTTTCTTTTAATATACCTGTGTGATCTTCTTCATATTCTGTCAACTTATTTGTATCCAAATCATAATTGATAACAAAATTGACTCTATACATTTTTCCATCTTCTACTGAAACATCAATTTCATTCTTACCTGATGATATTTCATTATTTTTTATCAACTCATTGTTATCATTTAAAATTTCTACATGTGCTGACTTAATACTCTTATCCTCATCTTTTAAATCAAAAGAAATATCTATCTTTGACTCATCAATATTTTCATTTACAGTATAATTTTCTATACTTGGAGCACTCTTTAATACATCAAGTTTCATTGTATAATCTACATATATTCTTTTACCATTATTCAATATGACTTCTGTAAAATGATATTCTTTTATACCTGATTTATCATGTTTACCAATATTTACACTATAAATATTACTATCTTCAGATTTTTTTACATTATATTCCTTACCATTTATTACAACTTTTTCAATTGATGCATTGTAACTTACATCACCTAAGAAAATCAAATTTACTTCCTCATTTTTCTGTGGATAATAATTATACTGATACATATCAGATAAAACAACTTGATAATCTAATGTTTTTTCTACTTTTTGAACTAAAATAGACAAATCTGTTACAGTAATACTTCCATCATTATTCATATCTGCATTTTTAATAAAACTCTCTATCAACTCATCTTGATTGATCAAATATAGTTGTAGCAAATTAATATCTTTATAATCAATTTGGCCATCACCATTTAATTCTCCCTTTGATGAAAAACTTGATGCAGCAACAGTAACTACTTGTAATGAAAGTATCCCAAAAATCAAAAATATTATCATATTTTTATTCTTATATTTCTTAAATTTATCATTGTTTATATAGACGATAACAATAACAGATCCTACCAAAACAAAAGCAAACAATAACATCCAATTGCTCATGTCTCCTTTTATTGGTAACTTCTCTTCTTTTGAATTGTCAGAATTTACCAAACTATCACTATTATTATAAGAATCATTATTTCCTAAATCACCTAACTGAGTCATATCTTCTATTGGTGGAATATATTCATCTTTTGAATTATCAGAATTCAATAAAACATTTTCATTATTGGAAGAATTATTATTTCCTGGATCACCTGACTGAGTTATACTTCCTATTGGTGGAATATATTCATCTTTTGAATTATCAGAATTTAATGAAACATCTTCATTATTAGAAGAATTATTATTTACAGAATTACTTGACTGATTAGATTGATCCTGTATGATATCAATAGTAGATTTTGATTCTTCAAGTATCTTATCTTCTTTTCCCTCAGAAATAACAATATCTTTGATAAGAATATCTCCTTTTCCGGCATGAGCATTATCTTTCACCTTCAATTTAATCTTCACGATTTCCTCTTGTGCCTTACTTCCTATCCTTTTGATAGCTATAAACTCACCGGTATCTTTATTAAATTTAAGTTCTTCCCAGTTATTCTGTGTCTGAAAATTACTTTGTGATACTTCTTCAAAGACATTTTTATCATAATCTAAGGTTGCCTTATAAACATTAACTCCTTTCTTAATTTCTTCGTAATTGTCAAGTCTTAATGTAACTACTACTTCATCCCCACTCTTTGATTCTATCTTTTCATTTTCTAGAATAGCTGTTATTCCTGATGCAGCTTGTACACTTACATTGGATAAGCTTAAAATAACAAAACCAATAATGTAGATAAAGATTCTTTTTATTTTCCTCATAACTTCATCCTTTCTTTTTTGTAATTTAAGCATTATAATATTTAACTTTTTCATATATAGTAAATATTATAATATTAAGCAAAGTGTATATCATATTATAATAATACTATTCTTTTATTAAAATTAAATGAAATAGATAAGTGTTCATAAATAGTAAGTATTTCACTATAAATACTTACTAGTAGAAAAAATAATGTATCTTATTATATGTAGGGATTTTTTAATATGTCTAATGTATAATTTT
>CALESE010000090.1 GCA_937907205.1 uncultured Romboutsia sp.
AAGAATTCAAACATGATATATAAATGAAATGTGGAATATCTTTAATTTAATAAAAATATTCCACATTGTAAACCTAAAGTCTTTTTAAGGTTTTTCTGTTTCTATCATCGGTCGACCCGTAATAGTATCAAACCATATTTTCTTTACTTTATGATATTCATTCAATATATTGCTTATATCAGAATATTGGTTCAATAATGTTCCAACCTCTATCATTGGACCACCTGATGGATCTATGAAAATTATCTGTCCATTATTATGTGCCACTCTAGAAGCACCATATTCTGAAACAAGATACCAGATATACCCATGGTTTCTATATGTATCTTTAACTGGTAACTCATCTAAAACCATGAAATTATCAGAGCAATCATGAGAATATAAATTGATAGTTATATTCTTAAATCTGACATTTTCATTTACCATGTCCCAAACTTGATAGAACAAAGATTCATAATCAGAATTGTTTTCTATAGTGAAATCAAAATTTTCTTCATCATCCAAATCATGTTCAGCAACATTGTTCAATTGTGTAATTCCATTTCTGACAATATTTATCATTATACCCTGATGTGTCCTGATAAAATCAAATTCATGCAAGAATCGTACATCTGTGCAAATGGCATACTCAAGATTCGTTCTTTGATTAATTTTCTTTTCTACAACATTTGTAAATATTCTTTTAGAAATAGAATTCTGCAATACATAAGTACCAACATAAACAAGAATTTCTCTTAATGACATATAGAATTTATCATTAGATTCTTGATACATACTTGTATTCACATAATAATCTTCAGCTGTTATAATATGTTTAGGATCTGGTTTCTCTTTAGTAAATTCAAATCCTTTATTGATACATATCCAAGAATTAGCTTTTGATGTATAGAAATATTCTACATTTACTTGGAACATATTAGCACACAATTCCTTCAATTGGTCGGCAAAAGCAATGCACATACACTTATTATACATCTTATCAGGAGGAAATGTTGCTGTTTCTTCTGGATTGAAATTTCTCTTGAAACTATCCCAAGCACTTTCTTTATCTGAAAATGAATAATTCAAAATATGTGACAACATCTTTGCAACTGTATCTTTTCCAGATCCGGCATAACCATTCAAACCAATATATAATACTCTTTTCATTCTCTATTATGTTTTTATTCTATAAGTAAAATATAGAAATAATGATTAACGCATTTCATCTTTAGATGTTATGAATTCTTCTGTATCGCAACCACTCCAAGCAAATCTAGTATATTGTGTAGTTGATGGACTATCAAATGCTGTATTTGCTTTACCAGGAATTAAATCTAAAGGTTTATCTTTTTTACTATTATTTATCTCATCATCCATCAAATCTTTATCATCTTTCTTTTCATTATCTGCATCTTTCTGATTTTCTTTAGGTTTTTCTTGTGGTTTTGTTGCATTATTTACTTGAACTTTAGAAGGTGTTTCTGGTAGGGTTTCTAAGTTTATGTTTGTACTAGCTTTTTGTCCATCATTAAATTCTATAGTATTGTAAGGAGAACATAATGATAAGTATATTCCATTCTGACCTTTAGTATACATCTTAGATATTTCTGTGGCATCTCTTGACATAGCATGTTTTAATGATACGGATACATGTAAGTCTGTTGGGAAATCATCAAATCCTAATGGTCCACTATGTGTTATTTTTGCATTTGTCATTATAAGATTTCCAAATGTTGCAATAGGATTCTTTGGATTACCTATAGTAACATGCCAAAGACCTACTTTAGCTCCAGTAAGCAATGAGTCAAAAGCATATAATGATGGTCGGCCTAATTTATTCTTTATAGAACCCATCATTGCTTGCCCAAGATTCATCTCTGCCATCTTTTGAGCTGTCATTTGGGCTGCAGAACCAATTTTATTTACAACTTCACCCATAGTCATATTACCAGACAAGAAATCTTTAGCCCCTTGTAAAGCATTATTTGCCATCTTACCAAGATCTAATCCTGCACCTTTAGCTATATCAAGAAGAGCACCATTGAATTGGGTTAATGCTCCACCAATAGTATCAGTGTTTGAACCCTCAAGGTGGAATATGTTTTTCCATAAGTCACCACCTGCTTTAGACAATCCATCTAATACATTATTGTATTTCTGCCATCCTGCTTTATTAGGTTTAGCTCCTAATATTTCACTCTTTCCTCCCCAGAATGTTCCTTTTCTATATGTGACGGTTAGGATGTTACCAAGCAAATCTAAGAAAGCAGACTTAGGGTTGATGTTGTCATAAGCTCTCAACTTATAAGAGAAATTTAAAGTAAATTCATGTTTGAATGTAAGCTTACCTTCATATATGTGGGTATCTTGAATTGTATCTCTTGGAGTATATACTTTGTTGTTGTCATAGTTTCTACCTAATGCAACATCATTATGCTGATATTCATGTGTATTTGCACCTATACCCATACTGTTCATCAATTGACCAAGCAAACCACCTGAATTGATACCATGTGCAGATTGCAGGTTATAACCAGGACTTAAGTTGTTTATGATTTTACCAGCTATACCTCTACCTTCGTCATCTTCTTGAGAATCCAACTGTTGTATTTTAGCATCAAGCTTTTTCCAAGAAGCTTCATATTCATAAGACATGATATCACTAAGCTTATTGTCATCAGTATCAAACCAAGTAATCATTCTTCCAACATCACCAATAGTAGACATTGGGTCTTGCTTACCTTCAGCTGCTGTTGTTGTAACTGTTGATCTGAATATATTGTCACCAACAGGAATAGCAAACTTACGTAAAGTTATCATGTGATTGTTAGAAATCTTTCCAAGATCTTTACAATACATGAAATCTGCATACTTGTATCTTGCATTACCAAGTATAGACTTTCTTACAGAACTGAGGTTAACCAACTCTCTTATAGAACAATCATCCAAATTAGCTATTTCTTTTCTGTCATGTTTAGAAAGAAATGTACCATCCATCAAAGGAACATTTTCCATTATACCATATACTGGTAAAGCATGATAAGGGTTGAATAATGATGGTGTCAAGTCGCCTTTAAAGTTATATGTCTTATACATCTTTCCATTAGAACCTTTTACTTCACCATCATTTCCTGTTTCTATAAGCATATTAGATAAGAAACATCTGTAATTATTCACCACTTGAAATATCTCATTATTCATATGGGTTGGTGTCCAAATGACTGCTTGCTTATTTGTTTCATTGTTTTTACTAGCAGGAGGTGCCAACATATTTGATTCATATTTTACTGTTGGATGTGAAGAGAAATCTAAATCATCTATCAGTGAAGAAGTGTCCCTATCTTCATTATATCTTATACCATCAGTATCATAACCTTGTCCAGATGTTGCTTTTGATACTGCAGCATTAAATGCAGATCTTAATGAATTATTCAATACATCTTTCAAAGAATTAGATTGTTGTGGTGTAATGAGGTGAGAACCACCTTTATTTAGAGTACTTGGAAATGATAACATAAATTGCTGTTTCTGTTTTACTTAATCTTAATTAAAAATTGTAAAACGAAAACAGCAATCAATTTTATTTCTTTTTCTTAGTCAATCTACATTCATCTTTATCAAAAAGCAATTTTTTCAAACTTTCTAATTGGTTATAAAGATAAATATGATGTTCAGAACCATTCATGTGACATGGCATATTGTCATAACATCTTTGCAATACTTCATATATTGGCATAACATACTTTACTAATTGCATATTAAAATCATGATAAGTATTTCTAATAGTACAATGTTGCGCAATATACGGTTTAGCTGCTTCTAGGTGCTTAATAAGATTGAATGACCAGTTTAGCAACTTATCATCATCTGGAATTGGGCATTCATGATATGTATGATACATCATACTAATACATTTGTCTAATTCCTTCATCCTATCTTTCATATCTTGCATATTAATATCAAGATTATTCAAATCTTCCATTCCTATATTTACTTTTTATTATCTTGGGATCCAAATCCATTTTCTCCACGTTCAGAATCTTTCATCAACTCTCTATAGTCATCCTCAGAAAGTTCATCAATATCAGATACTTGCCAAATAGGAAGAATAAGCTGCTGAATAATCTTGTCGCCACACCAAATAATTGGACTCTTCTTATCTTTTGTAAAAGAAATAGAAAGATGTACACATCCAACATAGTCTTCGTCAATCACCTGACTACGGACATCAAAACCTTCATTACCTTTACCAGACTTGTTCAAAAATACACCAGCATAGTCATGTGGCAATACTTCATGAATACCTGAATTTATTTTAAGCTGATCTCCAAAATCCAACCAAAGACCTACTCGATCTTCTTTCTTATCATAAACAAGACGATGGTCACAAAAATCTGCCAACTTCTCTAATCTAGTATTATGATTGTTTCTAGTCATTACACTATCTAATGCTAAGAACAAATGTACAGTATCAAGTGTATTCTCATCTGCTCGTACAGCATCACCAATCTTCTCCATCAAAATACGTGTAGTTTCATTACAAAGCTCAGCAATCTCAGGTTCAGTAATATCAAATGATTTCTGAAAAGCAAAATATGCTGCGCGTTTCTTATCTACTGTCTTACCATTCAATCGTGGTACAAAGAAATCCTGACCAGCTGCCTTAAAACTTACTTTAGGTGTCTCACCAAACTCATTCCAAATTCTTAATGTCTTTCCCATTTTTAATTTACAATTTAAATACGTGTTTCTTTCTCTTATTGAGATTTTCTCTTTCTTTAATTTCTTTGTCAATAATAACAATCTCTAATCATGATATTAATATAGTATAAAGAGGTGTCCATTTCAATTAAAATGGACAATCCTCAAATAAATTTTTCTCTTCTGCTTTCTTCATATAAGAAGTATCTTCAGATTTGTTCAAATTCTGTCCAAAGATTGTACCTCGTAATGAATTAGTATTCTCCATCTTCTCAACAAATCTCTTATTTGTTCCATCCTTTGAAGCATAATCACTATAGTCATAACCATCATGGATAACATTTTTCAATTGACTTTCAATTTGCTCTAATTTGTATTTTGAAGTGTGTGGGAGATTTTCTGGTAATTTAGATTCATATTCCTCTAATGTTTCTTCTTTCTTTGTTTCATCTTCTATCTTAATGTTTTCTATAAGTTCTTGTAAGAAGAACTGCTTAGTAATGTTGTTCTGATAAATCTCATTTATTTCTTGTTTGGTATCCCAAAGCATTTCAAATGGTCTTATTGTTATGATTCCATTTTTTGGTTTAGATTGGTCAATTACAATTTTCCATAAGTTGCATGTCAAATCATAAATCTTTTCAAGATATGCTTTATCTTCAACTACAACATCCTTTACAGAATTTGCATATTTACATGCATAACTCTTCAACCATTCATCTATTTCTTCTCTTGTGCATTTCATTGTATCATCAGCCCATTTCTGAGCATCCTTTACAAATCTCAAGATAGGAAAATCAAGTCTTCTTTTTCTTCTACTTTGTTCTATTGAAACAAACTTTCTAATTCTGTTTAACTTACTGAAATTTATTCTGTTCTGCTTTTTGTCAATGCAATACTTATATATATCTTTAATGGTATCCATGTTGTAGTTTTTGTACAATGACAATACTATTGGAACATTTCTTTCCATTATTTCAATATCCTTTACATATAAGTTATTGTCTTCTCTCATCTCTCTATATTCATCATCTTTGAATATGTTGTAGTTTCCAGAAATGAGTTCTCGATACAAATCAATGTTTCCATCATTTACATGATCCAAGAAATCCAAAGTTTCAACAGTAACCTGGTTGAATCTCATGTGTCTACATGATTTAAGATAATCTTCAATGAATTCCAATCTGTCTTCTGATATCTCCTTTTCATGGTCAATTACATTTATAACATATCCATAATACTGAAGACCTTCAATCATCATTGGAAGTTGCTTCATATAGCTGGCATATCTGTCTTCAAATACACTTAGCTTATATGTTGTCTCATCAATAAAGTACTTGCATTGGTTTTCATCATACTTAAGATATTTGTTAGTAGAAAGCAATGATTGAATGAATGGATTGTATTTTGATTCTTCATTGTTTCTCTCTATCATATCATTACACGTCTTAATCAAATCCCTAGCTAACAGTAAATCACCTTGATTCAAACTCAAATCTAATGGTTGGGTATAATAGTAATTGATAGGCATTCCAACAGAATCTTTCTTTGGAAGAAACATCTTAAGATACAGATTGTTGTTTCTAAGACGGTTTGCAAACTGTTCAATATCCTGTGGAATCCATTGTTCATTGAAATAAACAGAGAAACTGAACTTATCACAAATATCCACACCTACTGACAAATACGTTGTACAAAATACAATATCATTATTTCCAATAGACTTATCAAAGTTGATGAGATCCATAGATTCTTCACCATAATTTGATTTCTTATAATAGAAACAGTTTATCTGTCTTCCAAACTTCATATCATCAAGATATTGCTGTACTAATCCAGTAAGCTGCTCATACCAAAGATTTCCTTTATTTGTTGGATATAGAATTTTCTTACCATCTTTGATATCTTTTGCCATTGAATGAGCCATTTCAATCATCTGTTCTACTTTTGTTGGGCACATGTTCAATTCAAAAGATTTCTCTCTGTAGTCATCTTTCTCAACTTTAATATGTTTGATACCAGGAAAGAACAGCATTTCTCCAGTAGGAGTACCAGTCATCATGATTATTTTTGCTTTACAATTAGCAAGTCTCTGGATTGTTGGAGCCATTACATCTCGATAAGAAGAAGTGAATATGAGATGTGACTCATCAAGTACTATATATTCAAATCCTGCAGTATCAAGCTCCATGACATTCAATCTTGAAAACTTATCTATTGTCATTGACATTGATTTGTTTGACAGCAAATCTTCAAGTTGTGGTTTCTTATTTCCATAGTAATAAAGCCAATCTGATGTTACAGATGATGTTTCTACTTTTGCTTTTATTGTTGAAGTAAATGGAAGTATCAGAAGTGTCTTAGCTTTGAATGCTTTAATCATTTCAGTCTTTCCATAACCGGCACCGGCTTCCAACAACGTAATATGATTCAAATTCTTAATAATATCATCCTTCAAATCAGAAAGATACTGATCTTTATTCAAATGCAACTTTACTAAATTGTCATCTTTATCATTAAGAACATCTGTTGGTGACTTGAATATTTTTTCATCTTCTTCATTTGTAGTCAATGACTTCTGTTCTTCTTTATAGATATTGTCATCTTCTATCTTAATGTTGAATCCGTGATATTTGTTCAATTGTTTGATTGCCCAAACAGAAACTGGTTTATCATGTATGCTTGCTGTCTTAACATCTCCTTTAAGCTCTTTATAATCAGTACCATCACAAATAGCAACCATATACTGTAATGCCTTATCATATCCATAAAGAGAAGTAAGAGTATTTGCAAGTTGCCAACGTTGTGCATGCTTGTAATGACGACGAATGCATTTACTTGGATCAACATCATTTATATCAGAAACTGCAGTTATATCTACACTTTTCTTCTGATTGTTTTCTGTATTGAACCATTCCAACTTAGCAAAGATGTTCTTCAAGTCGGGATGTGATATCCAATCTATTGATTCAAGCCCTGTATCAAATGCGGTTTCAAAGTTAGCATCAAGTCGTAAGTCTATGAAATTAGTTGACAATAATGCTTTACTATCTGATGTAATGAATATACCTTGCTGTGGTTTTGCCATCGCCATATCCAGCCAATCAAATATATCATCCTTTGTATATCCAATTTCTTTCATGTACTTAGTCAGAACAATATACAAGTAACTGTATTTATGTCTGAAGTTACACAAATATTCAATTTTCTTGTTTTCATCTGTATAAGATATTGGTGTTATTTTTGTCCAAACATGAAGTGACTTTCCAGATGCCGACTTAGCAACTCCTAAAAACCAATGATATTTGTTAAGGTCTTCAAAAATTTTTAATTTAAGTTCATTTGCAATCTTCTTATTCTTAATATCAATATCTATAATCTGAATTCCATTCCACATAGAGAATGACTTTTCACCAATAGGTCGATTATTTGATGAAACAGAAAAAACTACTTTTCTGTTTGCTTTCTCAACATTCTTATATATAGGATCCTGAGTAAGCATCCAAATATCTTTCCATGACTGTACAATACCTACTTTATCATAAATAGAATTAGTAATCAAACACGATACCATGCCGAGTACAGAATCAAGATATCTGTCTTGCTCTTCTTTAGAACATTCCTTAAAGTTGATAGAAGAATATATTTCTTGATCCGTATCTTCTTCATTGAATGCTTCATATTCTTTAGACATGCAACGAAACTGTTCATAAATATCAGTCATTGCTGTCTTTCCAGAATAGCTTTCCGCAACCTTCTTGAGGTATTGTGCTATATTTAATGGATTTGAATTGTTACTCATCTATTATTCTTTCAATTATTCTAAATCTTAAAATCATTATATTACTTACTTATCTTGTATCAAAATAGTAAATTAGATAAACCTATTTCAAAATGATTTTAATATAGAATACATTTGTTAAGATTAGACAGAATATATAAATAAACATAGAATTCTCCAGGATAGCGCCTGGGTCACAAGATTGGCGGAATATTGGATGTAAGTATAATTTATCAGCTTAAACATTTTTAACGTCCCTGAAGTGAAATTTAACATTAATCTTATTTAACATACAATATGAATTAATGAAATGACAATTTTTAAATAAGTTAAATGATTGAATTCAATGAGTTGTGTACAAAACATAAATAACAGTTCCCCAGTACAGAAAGAAATTTCTATGGAGGAATACAATAAGAGAAAGCAGAAGATAGAGGATCAAGTAGATTACCAGTTTATTCAAAGAATCATACAAGAATTGACACAAACTTGTGCCATAAATTTACCAATGCAACCATCGGCTATTCCACCATTGATTCTTCAAGCTGCTCAATACTTCTGGGAAAATTGCGACCAGGCGATAGAAGAACGTTGGTATTGTCTTCCATTCAGAGAGTTTACAAAATGTGGTGCTAATATGATTGCTAAGTTGCCACCACAAATTCTTTCAGTAAATGGATTGTACAAAGCAACAGATAGTTGGTCTTATGGTGTAATGGGGGATTTTTCTTTAGAAAGAATGATATTGAACAATTCAGCTATAGCATCTGGGGTTGGTGGAAGCTTATCTGATGTTTATGGGTCAGGTGGTGGATATACATTGACTGATGTTACTGCGGCATTATATGAACTTGATACTTTTGACTATATATTCAATACCCCGGTAACATATAATTACAATGCTTACAGTAATGAACTTGTAGTATTGGGTGCTATTGGACATTCTGATTTGATGCTTAATGTATATAAGAGACTTAAGATACAAGAACTGTACAATAATTACTATTTCTTCAGATATTGTGTTTGTCTTGGCTTACGTTCTATGGCTACTATCCTTGGTACTTTTGAATTTAAGTTGCCTGGTGGAGTTACTTTAAACTACGGTATATGGAGAGATATGGCCAATGAAGAAATGCAGAAAATAGATGAATGGATTCAGAAGAACCATTCTGCTGATTACTTCATAAATACTAATACTATTTAAAAATGGACATAAAGCAAAGTTTAGATTACAAGTTTCTAGGATATCAAAAGTCAACAAATCTTGGAAGGAAAAAATATGACTATGCTAGGGATGGAATTCTGATAAGAGTTCTTCCACCTATTCTGTTCAGAGGAAACCCAACACTAGTAGCTTTCTTACAACTTATAGATATTCAACTCATCACCATGTTCAAACATGTTGAAGCAATCAGAAAATTCAAGCACATATCATCTTATTAAACAATGGAATTCATCGATCATACAGGACATATATACTCATTGAAGGATTGGCAAAATGAACCAATAGGATATGAATATGAAATAGGAAATTATGTAGACTGGTTCACTTCAGATACAACTTCTCACAAGCTTAGTATAGACAGATACTATATAAAGCCTGTAAGAATCATAGTGAATTCTAATGACCAAATAACTGTAAAACTCAAGAATGACAGTAAAGATGATACACATTTCTGGTTGCTAAGTTCTGCATATATACAGAATTGCATAGAGAACAACAGTAATATATTTGATCCTTTAAATATAGAAGAAAGTGAATTTTGTAATGAACTTCATACAGATGACCTTACAGTAATAGATAATGTAGAAGTAGAAGGAAGAGAATCAACAGTATCGGTAGCTACATTTTATGTTGTCACATTAAGTCAAGAAGAAACTACTTGGCTAACTAATATCCTCATTCATGTTAACGACGATATCTGGTGTCCTTATACTATAGGTGCTGAATTCCACATGGAAGACAGTGAGCTTATCATAAATGGTAAGAATATGGGAATAAACATTCCTAAGGATATGATGAAGTCAATATACTTTACTGATGTAAAATCTGACAACATAGATGAAGAAGAATATTCTCATAAGTTAAAAGAACTTCTTCTTAACTATATGCATATCAAAGGGGAATGTGGAAACTATGAATCAGCCAAAGATTCTCTTAATTGGTTTGGTTATGGAAATCATATTACTATAAGAGGACTCAACCAAACTGACAATCAATTCTTAGAACAATATATACAAGACAATTTTGATGCTTTATCTGACAATCTTTGGTCTTGGCGGCATTTCAGAAAAGCTTCTGCTTATTCTATATGGATGGACATAGACAGATATACGGAAGTTCTAGACAAACAGTACTGGACAGAAGAGCTTATAGGAGAAGGTAAGCCTATTTCAGAAAACTTGTTTGATAAGATGGTTTATGATAAGTTTGATGAGCAAGACATAAAGTTCTGGAGACCTTATTATAACTGGAGATTAGAAGACATGTATATAAAGATGTCTATGGTAGAATATTACTGGAAGAAGTACTTCTTACCTATAATGACAACTATATCATCTAGTATGAAGCAACATTGCTGGATGAATGACATCAAATATATAGTAAGTCCTAGTATTCATGTAACAGAAACTCCTACTTGGATTGGAAGCCAACATACTTCTGTAAGATTTAAAGGATCTGATATAGTTTACATATACAACCAAGAATCTTACTTTGATGAATACTATAATGAGTTTTCAAATTCTGAAACATTAGGAAAGACAACAGAAAATCCTACAATATATATCAATGATATCTGTGCTAAGATACCAATTTGTTTCTTATCAAATGAAGATGAAGATTTCTTTGATGTAACTTTAGTACTTACAAAAGAGGGTAAGAAGATATATAGTTCATCATTCAGTTTCTTCCAACGAAAAGATGATGTTGCCTATAAGAACTTCATAATGATTCCAAAGTCATTAGTAAAGTCATTCAATATGACTTATTGGATAGATAAGAAATACAGATTATCAGTAAACTGTAATGGAAACTGGTATTACTATGACTTCATATTGAAAGCACCAGAATTCCAATTGAAAGTAGGTACATTAGAATACAAATATTTCAATTATACAGAAGTAAAAGAACTTAAACCAGGAGAAGAAGGATATAGGGATCCTAATGATCCAGAATTTGATAATATGACAGAATCAGAGAAAGCGAACATAAATCTGTATACAACAGAAAAATCATTGTTTTCCCAAATAAAGTCCATAGAAGATAATTCAGTAAACTTCAATTCTTATATGTACCTTCCTGGATTAGCAGAAGTGAATGACATAAGATTCTTTGACAAATTGAAGTACATGACAGATAATGCTTCTTCTGATAATTCAGATAGTGATTCTAATAATGCTTCTACTAATACAATGAACAATTTCTGCAACTATATTGCTTCTAAATGCTACATATATAATTTAGGAGTTAAGAACAGTCAAATTGTATATAAGAAAGGAAATTCTGTCATCCCAATATTCATGTTCAATAATGGTCTTGATATACCTGACAACCAAGGATATTCTTTAAGCAAATTCTACGTAGATGTATTGTTTGATGTAGACTCTAACAATGAATACTATGCTAAGATAAGATTAGACTTAAAAGATTTGAGTACGACAAAACCTAATGAATGTGTCAATCTTCATGAATATACAATATCAAACAATGATCTGATAATGATGAAGAAGGATATAGGTTTAGGTGACCCAGCTTACAACAAGCAAGGAAATATTGATTGGGATGCTACTTCTGACAAATGGAAGCTTTTCTATATAGATGAACATCTTAGACATAAGTCAACAGTAACTATAAGATTAGCTACTACCGGTGAAATAAAGCTACCAAATGGAAGAACGTATGAATTCGGTGGATACACCTTATCTGGTGTTCCTAGAATATATCAAGATATTGCTATCCCTATCTGGAATAACAGTTCAGATTCAGTATGCAATATGGAATGCAACTGTCCTTGGAAATCAGAATGTAAATTCAGAGGAGATAATATAAAGACAGATTATGATTCTACGCCTAAGAATGATAAAGTGAATATGAACATGAAACAAGAAATTACTTCAGAAAATGTAAAGAAGTCTATAGATTCACTTATCAGTAGCATGCAACAAACAGTATCTACTTCCAACAACAAGAAATACTTGAACAGAATGCATATCTATGATTTGTATCTGTATAAGATGAATGATGTAGAAAAAAGAAAGAGACTTGGTCTGAATATAAGTAAGATATCAAAACTAAAGTACAATAGTAAGATATATGATACTAAGTGGTATTCTCCAAACCACTGGGAACAACCTTCTGAATTGGTAGAACTCTATAGAATGTTCTTTAATAATGATGGCACAGAAAAGTTTATTATAGGAGATGACAATACATTCAACTATGACTTCTATCTCATGCATGATGATACTAACTGGTTTGCTGTTTTCATATCACAAGATACAGAAGACAAACTTATTGGTGACCTGGATCTCGATCCTCATGGCAAGATAGAATATTGTCCAGATACTGAAACAAAGATTGTAATGAAAAAATATAGGTCATCTGATACTTTCTTAATAAATAGAATGGTATTGGAAGAAAAATATCCAGTCAACCATTTTAAAGAAGATGATTTGATATTTGCCGCTATTGATAATGTGAAATTCCCATTCATATTAGATAAGACAACTAAATGGTCGGTAAAGAATTTGTCATTGTTGAATAAAAACAAACCATCTATAACTTCCAATTCTAATTCTATGATACTTAGCTTATATGATGAAGCTTCTAAAAATGTTTCAGGTTATTATAATATAGATGTAAGATACAGCATAGAAGGAAATGTTGACCATCAACAGAAAAAACATACAAGAATACTTATACAAAAATGAAAAGCTTAACTAATTACATTTATGAAAGCATAAATGACATAACAGAACAATTCCAAGCCAATGGTTCTAATAAAAATGGAATGTTCTTACATAAGGATGGATTACGCCAATCAGAAGACTTTAATTTCAGCCCAGGTGAAAAAGCATTATGTATTGGTTATGATACTGATGGATATCGTATTCAAATCCGTGGTATGGTAGAAATTGCTAAAGTCCTTAAAAGTAGCATTAAAGTCAAAGGAAATACTGATAGTGAGACAGAATTTTACAATGGTATGAAGTTTGATAAGACAGGTATTGCTATTGTGAAGACAAATAGTAAGTATCGTGGCAAATCTGTAAAATATTATGTTCTTTATAATAAAGATCTTATTGACAGTGAAAAAGATGGCAAAGACATTAAAGAAATATTAGATAAAGGTACATGTTCTTGGGGATTTGATCTTCCAGCAAATAAAGAATTCAGAAAGGATTATATTCAAAACCTCAAAAAGTATCTTAAGGAATTAAGTAAATGAAAAGTTTAACCAACTATATTTGTGAAGCCATGCAGAAGAAATTCAATGGCTTCGCAATTCTCAAACCGGAATTCTTAGATATCAAAGATGATTTTGAAGATATGCTAAAAGATACTGGGTGGGATATCACAAACTATAAGACTATAAAGATGAACTTGGATGAAGCAAGGGACCTTTATAAAGAGCATGAAAAGGAAGATTTTTATGATGATCTTTGTCATTACATGAGTTCAGGTAACTGCATCGTTTACAAACTTTACAAAGATTGTAAAGATCCTATAAAAGACTTGAAGAAAGTGAAGGATGAAGTAAGAGACAAATATGGTAAAGATGATATGAAGAACTGTATGCATAGTTCTGATTCTGAAGAAAATGTTGAAAGAGAAGCAGAAATCTGTTTCAAAATAGATAATGAACTAGACAAAGATGAAGACTAAATGTAACAATTGTGGTAATGAAATATATTTGACAGAATATTCTATCAATAAAAGAGCACATATTCCTTATATAGTAAAATGTAATGAATGTGGTTCATCTATTTCATACATACCAAACAAGGATGGCTATTAAGCCATCCTTTTATTTTATTCTTCAGGATCAAGTTTCTGGTCTGCATCTGAAGCATACCAAATAACCATTCTCATTGTTTTTGCAACAGCATGTTCAACTTGGCATCCTTTAGAATCATTATATCCTTTACATAAATAGATATAATCACATTCAAGCAAATCTTTGATATCTTCACCTAAATGCCAAGACCAAGAATGAATAGGAGCATTATGGTTTAGACCATTTTCATCGAAATCATCGATATTAGTAGGACCATAAATTAATGCATCTGGATATTCTTTTCTAATTTCTTCTACAGCTTTATCATATCTCTTTCTTACTGTTTTCTGATGATAAGCCATAGGTAAGCTAACATAAAATTTTAGTGCCATTTTAACATTTTTTAATTACATGAAATAATTTCGATTCTTCTCAACATAATCTGGATAAACACCATCTAATGCATTTTTAAGAAATTCATCTACTTTGGTTGCCACACCATTAATAAGACCTTCTACCATATCATTAGGTACCAATCTGAAGAAATGGATCTCATTAGCAGGCTTAAACTTATCATCCATGAATATAACCATAGTAATACCATTGGCATAACCAGCCGCTTTGATTTTATTCATATTGATTACATTGAATGGAATAGCAGATGGTCTTGGTATTGAGACCATAGAACCATCTGGATTCATGTAATTCAATTTGTTTGGATTCAACTTAACAATTTTCAACATAAGTTTTAATAATTTGGATTAGGAATTTGTTCAACTTTATCTAATGTTCCATACTTATTCAAGTATTTTTTAAAGTCTTCATGCTTGATTTTGAATATAATACGATCACCATTCTTACGAAGCAATCCATCTGGTGTCTTCAATACAAGACCTTCTGCTACATAACTATCATCTTCTGCTAATGGATCCTTGAAACCCTTCTTAACATAATCAATAGCTTCATCAATAGTAAACCGACCAATACTGATTACCTTAGGAATACCAATTTCATCAAGAATGACATCTCGTTGTGGTACATTCAAATAAACTGAAGAACCATCACGGTTAGTTACCTTAACATCAAAAGCTCTGAAGCTTACACTATCCTTAAGGTATCGACAACCAGACTTACCAATCTTCTTACCATAACCTTCACCATAGATAGTGAACATCTTAGGCAATGTACAATTCTCTTCATCAACTATATAGTCATCAACAACGATGGCATCTGGATCATTAAATGGCTTCTGATTAAGAGTATGGGAACCACACTTCTTAATATATCCACGTTCAAGCATCCAATCGACATTCTCTTGAATGTTCAATCCAGTTTCAAAATCTCTTGTACAAATATAAGATTCTGGAAGTCTGAATGCTTTAAAAATCTTACCTACAAGGTCGCCATTACCTTCTAGCTTCTTACCATCAGATGAAACATAAGTCTTCCACATGAAATCATCAAGCATAGGTGGAATATTAGCATTATCTGTCTTACCCTTAATAGCAATTCCACATGACAATGATACAGTACCATTACAAAGCCTATCTGTAATCTGTGGATAAACCTCAATACGCATGTTTGTACCATCAATCTTGATAGTAGCATCAAACTTACAATTTCTCAACCATTCAAACTCAGGAAGAGTAAAACTATCATAAGGCATGATAATGTTGTTTATATCACGCTTGAAGATTGTATTAATCTTCTGATATGTATTTTCCGATCTCTTTTGCTTTCCCATGATTTATTTAATTTAAAATTTTAATCTCCTTCTCTAGATACAATCTCAAGATTTGGAATAGTCACCTTGACCAATTGTTTTGGACATCTAAGACAAGTACCTGATTCATAAACTTGAATTGGATCATTATCTGTTTCATTATTAAATTGACTATTACGAATCAATGAACGAATTTTTACTTTAGTAGGACAGAACTTCATGATATAACCAAGGTGAGTATCTGTTTGCTGGTCACCATAAACTACAACATCACCTATATTCAAATGATTGTTTAAAACATCTCTATACATAATAAATGAATTTAAATGAACATATCATCTGATTCCTTTGTCTCAATAGAAACCAATGATTCCTCCCGAAATGAACGCCAAGCTGACTTGTCTAAATCAAAGTAAGCAATCACTCCAGTCTTTGGAGTACCTTTACCTGATGGAATAGCACCTTCATCAATAGATTCAATCTTATCCATCTTTTTTGTACCACGGGCATGTCTAAGTTCACCATTCTTCTTTTTAAATGTAAAATTAACTACATCTTCTGTCTTAAGAAGACGATTCAATTTCTGTTGCAAACTTTCTTTAACCATTTTTCTTTATTTAAGGATTTATAACGTATTTTATTAATATTAACTTATTTATTGTTTACATATAAAATATAGAAATAAATGATAGAATTTCAAAATTAATGAACATAATATTATGTTCAAGAAGTTATTTTGATAAAGTCTTTACTTCTTCTACATTTATCTTAGGCATTATATATAAAGTATCTTTATGATTTCCAAGAAAGTAAATGTTGTCATTTGTTTGTCCATAAATGACAGAGGTGGCATTCACTTTATTCTTTGTTCCATCTTTATAAGTTACTTCAAATGTGGTCAACATCTTATGTACAGGAATTTCACCAACATAAGGATCATAAGTATATTTGGTTTGGGTACCTATGATACATCTGGTATACCCTAAATATAAGAACAAAGATGCAAAGAAAATTATTGCAAAATTTCGTATTGGCTTATCACTCATAGGATTTCGTAGTATAGTTATACATCAATATTCTGTCACCAAAAGAAAAGTCAAATTTCTCTTTCCAAGCTTCCTTCTTGTGTTGAATCTTCAAAAAATGACATTTCAATTTAATTAAATCATCATAGGTCAATCCATGTTCTGGATCTGTTTGTATAAGTCTTGGAAATTGCTCTATCAACATATCTGTATCATCATCAACAATCATATAATAAGAAGGTTTGAACTCATCAACCCATACTTTGATTTCATCACCACGACACCAACGCTTACCATTTGTTCTACCTGAATTCAATCTGCAAGTTTGCCCTATGATATAAGGAGATATCTTATTCAAATATGGTATACTATCTAAAGATTTGAATGTTTCATAGATATTACCAGACCTTCTCCAAGATGATGATAATACCAACATAAAACCTGTTGATTGCAAAAATTCAATTAATATATCAACCGCTTTTGGATCACACAAATTATTATAATTAGGATTTGGATTCTTGTACAATTCTTCTGCCCAATCACTACTATTCAATACTCCATCAATATCAAGAAATATGATAGGAGTACAACATTTTTCTTTCCAATCCGCGTCAACAATACCTGCATAATTAGTTAGCCAATTTCGATTTTTTGGATTCTTTGGGTATATGAAAACTGGATTATTATTACGATATGCCATAATTTTTACTTCTCTACTTCTTTGTATTTTCTTTTCAAAAATAATACAAACTTATCATCATACATGTGTTCTACACTAAA
>CALESE010000091.1 GCA_937907205.1 uncultured Romboutsia sp.
TTTAAAAATATTTTAATATTTACAAATATTTATCATTTATCAATGTTTATTATAAATAATATAATTGGATCTAATTATGGATATATGAATTTCCCACCTATTAATATAAATATTCACTTAAATCATATACTTTATAGTTTATTAGTAATGATGATATTTAATATTGTATTATTCATAGAATATATATTAATCAATAAAATAAAATGTATTAAAAAAAATAAAAATCATAGTGTTTTACAAGAAGCATTATAAAAAATAATCTGTAATAATATTAATATTATTACAGATTATTTAAATAGCATTATTTTGATAACTCATAAATATCAGATAACTCTATTTGTATATTTTCATCATTAACATTGTAAGTTTTTACATTTGAATTTTTATTATATATATTCGGAAGATATATACTAAATTTGCTACCTATACCTAATTGACTATCTACTTTTATGTATCCATTATGAATATCAACTATGGACTTAACTATACTAAGCCCTATTCCACTACCTTCATTTATACGAGTAGATGTTTTATCTACTTGAAAAAACTTGTCAAATATTTTATCATGATATTCTTTTAATATACCTATACCTTCATCTTCTACATTTATAATAATATATTCATTACTTTCTTCTATACTAATATGGGCGCTACTACCTTCTTTAGAAAACTTTATTGCATTTGATAGTAGGTTAAGCATTACTTTTTCAATCATTAATGGATCACATTTAATTATATGCTCTTCAGTATCTGTGTCAAACTGTATACTTATAGACTTTAATGTAGCATAATTTACAACAGATAAAGTTACATCTTCTACAATAGAAACTATATTATAATTTCCAAAATTAGTTTTTAAGATACCTTCATCTATTTTTGATATATCTATAATATTATTTATTAGTCTATTCATCCTCTTACAATTTATATGTAATGTTTTTTTATATTCTTCATATTTTAATCTAAAATCACAATTTTTATTTTTACTAATTGTATCTAACAACTGAATTGTTGAATAAAATATATTTAAAGGTGTTCTAAGCTCATGAGATATATTTGAAATAAAGTCATTTTTTTCTTTATCATATACTTTTAATTTTTCTAATTCTATCTCCATATTTATCTCATCTGAAATATCTATAAAACTAACAGCTATATCAATTTCACCTCTTCCCATATTTATTAATTGTGCTGAATAGTCAACTGTTTTTTTATTTTCATCTTTTAGTATTCCTCTTAAAGTTCCGTTTTTATATAAATATTTTTTATCTTCATCTTTATAAATAACTTCTAATTTTGCATTTATAATACTTTCTAACTTCTCTAAACTTACTTCATGAGAGTTAAAAAAATATTCTTTCATTCTCTTATTAGCATATATTATTTTGCTATTTTCCTTACGTATATACATAGCACTATGTTTGTTATTTTCAACTAGATTATAGAAAATTTTTAGGTTATCATTTAATACCTTACCTTTGCATATATAAAGATATAGCTCTATAAATCCTCCTGCAATAACTATTAAAAAACTAATATACGTTATAGAAACAGACATTAATTTTATATAAAATGATGTTGTATTTGTACCTTGTATAGCATACATAGCTTTTATAGCAAGAGTAAATATACTTGATCCCAAGACAATAAATAAATACTCTTTCTCATATATAGCTAATTTAAATAACTTATATGTACATAAAATATATATCGATATTAGTAATAAATTATACAAAATAAATAATAAGCTAGAATCATAAAAATTAGATGGTGTATAAATTGATTCTATACGCCCAAATATTATAGTATATACAACTACTAATAATATTGATTTATTTTTATTATTTACAATTAAAGAACTTAATTTATTTTTAGGTGAAATTGCAAGTATAAGTAAAAATAATCTTAACATAGATGTTAATACAGTTATATAATTTGAAAGTGTAAATTCTTTATGGTAAAAACTTATATAATCTAATTGTCCCATTAATATATCTATGCTTAATATTAAGTATATTAGTGAAATAAGAAATACATTATATTTTTTTATTCTATTATAAGAAATTAAACAACTACCAAATGCTAATATTGAAAGTATTGAATTAAATATTCTAATAAATACTAATGTTGATTCATAAGTTGATATATTTATTTTTTTTATAAAAAATAAATTGCCAATGAAAAAAGTTGCTATAATAAAAACAACTATAGATATTCCTTTAAATACTCTGCTTTCTATTTTTTCTAAACTTTCATCTTTTATAATTTGATTCATAATACTTTCACCCTCTCATTTACCTATTACAAAATAATAACATATTTTTCTATTTTATTATGTCATATATCGTCGAACCTAATAAATTTATATATTTTTATATTTAAAAAAGCTAACAAAAAAAGCTATATCTATTTTTGATATAACTCTTTTTTAACTTTAATTGTTTATCTTATATGTATTGGTTAAAGGTAATATTTATAAATATCAATTTTACCGCCTTCAAGGGTGAATTTTAATGCATTCTTAATAAGTTGTGATCCTAAACGTACAATGATTGTATTATCGTTGATACTATTACTATAACAAGACCTATCATTATTTCATAATGAATTAACTTAAATCTTTCTAATATATCCATAGAAACACTCTTAGTACTTGCATGGAATAATGCTCCATGAGGTAAATGCTCAAATACACATGCACCTGCATTAACCATAGCAGCTCCTGAAACTTCTGATAATCCAGAATTTAAAATTGCCTCAGAAAATGTTGATGATGCAATAGTTGAGCCACCTGTAGTAGATGCTGTAGCAAGAGACATAACTATACCTGAAATAGGCGCTAATAAAAATTGTGGTATACTTAACATATCAAGTAATTCTATCGTACTATTTTGTAAATTAGACATTTGTATAATTCCAACTAAAGTTCCTGTACCAAGCAATAATATACAAACTCCTTGCATTTTTTCAACCCCAAATGCTAAATATTCTTTTGTATTTTTAGTATTATTTGTAGCAATTATTCCTACAATAGCACCAACAGGTAATGCTACAAGTGGATCTACTACTATATCTGATATATTACCTAAAAATAATAATACAATAGAAACTATTGGCCCTATTAAAGATGCAAATATACTCGGTCGGTTTTCATTTTCATCTACATTTATATCCATATTAATTTTACTACCTTTATTAATTAACATTTTGGCAAGTATTGTAGTTACTATTACTCCACATATTGCAGGTATTATATTTGCAAGCATGACACTTGATAATTCAACATTAAAATTACTTGCAGCAGCTAGTGTATTTGGATTTGGAGAAATTATATTACCTGCTTTTCCTCCACCTAATGCAGCTAAAAGTATTGCTAACTTTGAATATCCTAATTTTTGTCCTATAGACATACCAATAGGAGCAACTGTAAGTACAACAACATCTAAATCTACTCCAACACCTGCTAATACCATAGAAGATAATACTATTCCTAGTATTGCTTTTTTTGTTCCTAATATTTTTACTATTTCTTCTGATATTTTTTCAACCGCACCTGTTTTTATAAGTGTTGCAGCTAAAAATCCTGATGTCATTACTCTAAGAATAGCTGGTGCCATACTCTGTGCACCACTAGCCATATACTCAACAGTATCAACTAAATTTGCACCACCTATCAAACCTCCAACTAACGCACCAAAAACTAAGCAATAAAATGGTTCAAACTTTTTTATAATAATTGCAATTGCTACTATTAAACCTATAATTGCTCCAAAAGTTGTTATCATAATAATGCACTCTCCTTATATCTAATTAAAATTGTTTATTATGATTTTATAAAACAAATCAATGGTGTCAAATATTATTTAATTAATTTAATTATATTTAACACCATTGATTTGTTATGATATAATTAATTTAAATCATATAAATATATTAATATAATATAAGTAATATAAAGTTTAAAATAGATAATTAATTTGTAAGGAGTTTATAATGTCAGATATAAATATAGGTGAAAAAATATCCCAAATAAGAAAAAATAAAGATTTAAGTGTAAGAAAATTGGCAGAGCTGTCTAATGTTACAGCTTCTATGCTTAGCCAAATAGAAAGAGGTAATGCAAACCCATCTGTAAATTCATTAAAATCTATTGCTTCAGCTTTAGATGTCCCACTATTTACTTTTTTTACATCTGAGGTCGTAAAAGAAGATTTAATAGTTCGAAAAAATAATAGAAAAAAAGTGATCATTCCTGAAAGTGATGATGTTATTTATGAACTTTTAGCACCTGGAATAAGTGATAATTTTGAATTTGCAATTATGACTCTTTCTCCTAATACATCATCAAGTAATGGTAATATACACCATAGTGGATATGAGTTAGCTTATATTCTTGAAGGTGAAGCTACTTTATATCTTGATAATGAAAAGTTTATATTAAATAAAGATGATAGTGTAAAAATATCAGCAGGTATAAGCCATCATTGGGAAAATAATTCTGATAAATATGTAAAAGTTTTATTTGCAGTTATACTATAATGCAATTGAATTCCTTTGTATGTAAAAATGGACCACTTCGCTTTAATGCCACTTATACTGGCATAACGAATATGGTCCTGTTACTGTTACTAAAAAATACCTCTACAATCCTATAGTTCCTACTCTAAACATTTATAAATGCATGATTTCCTATAGCATCTGTAAGAAATATTAATTCCCCTAAATACGGTTACTTTGAATATATAAAATTTTTGGCCCATAATATATTATTCTTTTTCTCTAAGCACTTCTCATGATTAATCATGATTTAGTGATATTCCCATTATAGATGTAATTATTGAAAATCTTTTAAAACTTTTACTTTTATTCATTTAATATTACTCCCCATTTATATATTAAAGATTATTTCACACAAAATAATCTTTGATATTAATCATTAAAATAAAGTTTATATATTAATAATTTATAATTTTTTCTCATTAATTTTAATAGGATTGACACTATACATTATAAATAAATACTATAACCTAAATACAGGATTATAGTATTTAACTTTAATAATTAAATAGTTATTAAAATATTTAATATTATTTATTCTTCATCTTCTACATACTCTAATATATCGCCTGGTTGGCATTCTAGTATCTTACATATTTCATTTAATGTAGTAAATCTAACTGCTTTTGCTTTATTGTTTTTAAGTATAGAAAGATTAGCCATAGTAATACCTAGTCTATTAGATAGTTCTGTAGAACTCATCTTCCTCTTTGCCATCATTACATCTAAATTAACTATAATTGTCATATTACTCTCCTTTATATAGTATTATCATTTTCATCTTTTATTTCAATAGCCATCTCAAATAGCTTAGCTAGAACTATACTTAAAAATCCGATAACTAAAGATACAAATGAAACTATAACTACAGGTATTATAGTTAAAGCATATAAATAAATATCAAAGAAATAATATAAAGCAATTACTACTATATTAAATATTAAAATTTCACTAAATGCACAAATAGATATTCTTTTTAAATATACAGGTATATTCTTTGAAAATGGATCTTTTGCTACAATTAAACTACATAATTTCTTTAATTTAAATAATGCTATTACATAAGGGATAGAACATATGTATAATCCTATAGATATTATCATCGGAATATCACTTCCAACTATCCCAAATCCACTTTTAAATATTGCCGTTAATCCCATCGGAATAACTAAAAGTGTAATTAATGTTAAAATTATTCCAACTATTACAATCTTATCTAAAATACGTGAACTAAAATCTTTCTTCATAAATGTCTCCTCAACTTTCAAATGTATTTGTATAAGTATATTATAAATAGTTTTATATTTTTTTACAATACTTTTTTATTGTTTTTCGATATTTTTATATATATATTTATAAACTTTTATATTTATTAATATTTCATCTCAATCATTTTTTATATCATATAATATATAAATATATATCAATTTACATTTTCAATCATAGATCTTGGAATAAGTCTACATATATTGATATGGAACATAAAAATAATCTATTTTAAATAAAATAAAATAAAAAGAGATATTAAAAGAATCAAGTCGTAAGACTATATCTTAAAATATCTCTTTTTATTTATGCTACTGAAGTAGTTTCTTCTCCATTTTCTTGTCTTAACATATTCTTTTCATATACTTTAAAGAATGGATAATATATAGCTACACTTATTGCTGCTAATGCAAATACAAATATTACATTCTTAAAGTCCATAGATGATAAATATGCTTGTACAAAGAAAGGTGTAAATGATGGATCTATCATATAACCTGGTGTTATAAATCCAAATACTTGTGCAAAGTATGTTAATGTAACTGTAACTATTGGAGTTATAATAAATGGTATTGCTAATATTGGGTTAAATACTATTGGTGTACCAAATATTATTGGTTCATTTATTCCACATATTCCTGGAACTGTTGCTAGTCTACCTAATGACTTTAAGTGTGCCGATTTACTTTTTGCCATTAAAAGTGCTAAACCTATAGTATTTCCTGCTCCACCTAATATTGCAACTCTAAACATTTGTAAATTCATATATACACTTGGATCTTGTCCAGCTGCGACTAAATCAGCATTTAATCCTGTATTTTTTATTCCTAATGCAAATACTATTGGGAATATTATAGAAGTTCCGTTAACTCCTAATATCCATAATATATTACCAAAAGTTATTATAGCTAAGAATCCCCATATATTATCAACAACAGCTAATGCAGGACTTAATACTTTCATAACAGCCTGAGGGATATTAACACCCATTGTAGATACTACAATTATATTTATTCCATATATTACTATTATGTTCATAAGTAAAGGAAGCATAGAATTTACAAACGATGTTACTGCTGGAGGAACACTATCTGGAAACTTTACTTGCCATCCCTTATTTTCAATAAATCTTGTTATTTCAACTGAAACTAAACCTATTATAATTGCAACGAATAATCCATCAGCACCTAAAAATGATAATGGTATACTTCCTTCAGATGCTGGTGCACATACCATTAAAAATACTGATGTAGATATTAAACCTGCCATAGCATTGTTCATTTTGTACTCACCAGCTAAACAATAAGCTATAGTAAATGCAGACATAAGACCTGCCATTCCCATAGTCATATCATATGGTGTAGTAATTGCACCATAGTTTTCTACTGCAAAGTTTTTCCAAGCTAGTAAAAACTTCATAAATATATTTGTAGTATTTGGATCTACTAACTCAGGGTTTACAGGAGGGTTAGCTATTATTAAAAATATCGAACCTATAACTATAAGTGGTAAAGTCATCATCATACCAGTAGATATTGATTTTAGATGTCTTTGCTCTCCTATTTTAGCGCCTATAGGTGATAATGTTTTGTCTAATTTTTCTAAAAGTGTATTTGAATTCATCTCTTATCTCCTAATTAAAAATATTATTCTTGCCATGGATTATACTTAAATGCAGATTCTACTGATTCTTCTGGCTTATATGTTTCTAATATTTTTAGGTAACGCTCTTTATAGTCATTATCTACTTCCATTTGAGGTATAACTTTACTAGCTTCATTTAAAAAATGGAATGAATCACGTCCCATTTGTGCACCTCTAACTGTATGCTTATCAAGTGCAAAATCTGGTATTTCTGGAACGAATCCCATAGCAAAGCTCTTCATCATAATATTTTTTAATAAATCACTTGATCTATCTTTTTCACATGCACATAGATATCTTATTGCATGTATGAAAAATATTGGTCTATCTCCATCTGCATAAGAATAATTTTTACGCATTTCATTTAAAGTGTTTATAAGTATTGGTGCATTAACATCTCCCATTCCTATATCTTCAACAGTTATAGTCACTAATCTTCTCCATAACTTCTCTTCCATTTGAGGTGATGTTATATACATTTCATAAGCAAATTGACATGCTTCTTCAACTAAACCTCTTCTTATACATTTTTGAAGTGATGATATAACTTCATCTCCTGCTAAACCATTACGAGTTTTTATTCTCGCCCATGGATCTTGAATGAATTTGTTTTCCATTTTAATATCCTCCATTATATTTACCTTTATATTTTTTTCATATATAATACCTTTTGAGGTGATATATATGGATTTTGAATATTTAAGTAACAAATACCAACTAAGTCAAATTGAAAAAAATATTCTAATATACCTATATAAAAATATTAACGATATAAAAAAAATTGGTATTAGGAAAGTTGCTAGAGATAACTATACATCTACAACTACTGTCTATAAATTATGTAAAAAATTAAATTTTGAAGGATATTCGGATCTTATTTATAATCTTTTATACTCTTCAAAAGAAAATTTAAGTTATTCTAGCCTTGATATATACGCAAATACAAACAAACAAATTGAATATAATTTAGATGCTTTTTGCTCTATTTTAAATAAATATAAAAATAAATTGATTATGTTTCTTAGTGTCGGTATATCTCAAAATATAGCTAATTATATGAATGAACGTTTCTCTATTAGTGGATTTAGAAGTATTGCTAATACTCATCTTGAACTTTTAACTAAAGAACATAAAGATGATGTATTATTAGTCGTTATATCCAAATCTGGAGAAACTCAAAGCCTTATTGATGTAATCGAAAAAGCTAAATCTAATAATATAGAAATAATAAGTTTTACTGGAAATTCAAATTCAAAAATTTCCAAACTATCTACATTACCTATTATTATAGAAGGTAAAAATGACTATTTTGCTATTAAAAATCCACCTAATACATTTTATTCTGAACTTATGCTTATTTTCGAATGTTTTATAAATAATATTTAGTCTTAGTTCGACATATAATTACAATGATTATAATAATTTTTTGTGAAAATCTAAATAGTTTTACGACAATAAAAAACATGTTTTATTAATAAGAAAACATGTTTTTTATTGTATTTTTATTGTATTTTTTGTTGTTTTAAATATACTTTTGTTATATTATAACTTTAAATAAAAAGGTAATTTATTATATTTTAAAATAAACATAATTCATGTTTTTTAGGAGGATTAAATCATGATAAAAATATTATTAGCATGTTCTGCAGGAATGTCTACTAGCTTACTAGTAACTAAAATGGAAGCTGCTGCTAAAGAAGCAAATATAGATGCAAAAATATGGGCTATATCTGAAGCTAATTTAGCTAATGAAATAACAAATTGTGATGTAGTTTTATTAGGACCTCAAGTAAGATTTATGTTAAATAAAGCTGAAGAAATAGCTAAGCCTCACAATGTACCTGTTGAAGTAATAAATATGATGCACTATGGTACTTGCAATGGTAAAGCTGTACTTGATCGTGCTATAGAATTAGCAAAGTAATTTAAGGAGATTTATTGTAAAATGAATGAAAAAATATTTGAATTATCATTTGAAATAATAGCATTTGCTGGAAATGCAAAAGGCATTGCATTTGAAGCAATCAGCAAAGCTAAATCTGGTCAAATAGAAGAAGCCAGAAAATTACTTAAAGAATCAAAAGAAGAAGTTAATAAAGCTCATAGATGCCAAACTTCTCTTATTCAACAAGAAGCATCTGGAGAAAAAGTTGAAACAAGTGTTGTTTTAATACATGCTCAAGACCACTTAATGACTACTATGAATTATCAAATGCTTGCAGAAGAATTCATAGATTTATATGAAAGATTAGAAAATAAATAATAACATTAATTTAATAGTTCAACATATAAATAAAAATAGTGAGGTAAATTGCCTCACTATTTTTTATGTTCACATTTAATTATATTCTATAATATTATTTATATAAATATATTCTACTTAACATAATCTTTTACAAATAAAAAATATAACATATATAAGTATTTTTTCATCAAATTTAGTAAATAATTGTATAATATAACAGTTTATAGGAGGTGTTAAAAATTAGTAAAAATAAATATTTATCACATACATTTGAATTAATAATATTAGCAATAGGGTGCTTTATAATGTCTGTTGGACTTAATATGTTCTTAGAACCATATACAATAGCCTCTGGTGGACTTACAGGTCTAGCAATCATACTTAAAAGTTTATTTGGTACCCCTCTTTGGGTAATAAATTTAGTTTTTAATATTCCTTTATTTATATTTGGAGTAAAAATTCTTGGTAAGTCTGATGCTACTAAGACTTTAATCGGTATACTTTTATTAACCTTTTTCTTAAGGATTACAGATCAATTAACTAGCGCTAAT
This sequence comes from uncultured Romboutsia sp., assembly GCA_937907205.1. Taxonomy (GTDB): domain Bacteria; phylum Bacillota; class Clostridia; order Peptostreptococcales; family Peptostreptococcaceae; genus Faecalimicrobium. The sequence goes on from CALESE010000091.1 coordinate 10,264, forward strand.
GCTACTAATGATGTCTTATTATCATCTATTGCAGGTGGAATTGTGGTTGGTATAAGTCTTGGTATGCTATTTAGAATAGATGCTTCAACTGGTGGTACTGAACTTGCTTGCCTTATTTTAAATAAGATTTTCCCATTTATAAGTGTATCTGTATTTATGTTTATAATTGATGGTATTGTAATAATACTTGCTGGATTAGTATCTAGAAATATTGAGACTGCTTTATATGCTACTATCTCATTATATATATCCGTTAAAATATCAGATGCTATTGTAGAAGGATTTAATTTTTCAAAATCTTTTATTATTATAACTGATAAACCTAATAAAGTATCTAACGCTATTATTGATTCTTTAGAAAGAGGAGTTACTGTTTTAGAAGGTAGGGGTGGATATACTAATGAAAAAAAAGATGTACTACTTGTCGTTGTATCTAGACGTGAAGAAATTCATCTAAAACGAATAGTTAACGATATTGACCCTATGGCATTTATTATTATTAATAATGCTCATGAAGTTCTTGGCGAAGGGTTTAGCAATAAAGAATAAAAACCTATTCCTAAAAAATTCATATTGAAATAATCTTTTATTATCAATTCTATGAATTTTAAGTATAAGTAAATAAAAAAAGCTATAAACCCTAATCTGATAAATATTTCGACAAAGTATATAGCTTTTTATTTTATATATTATCTATTGTTTTCAAAGCTTTATTAACTATCAAACAAAACTAAATTAAATATATACCTAAAATAGCATGACTAAGACCTTAAAAATCTACATTTTTTACTTGTAACATATCTCTAAAATTTAATGTAACTATTAAGTAAATAATTCATATATTTTAACTTACTAATCACTTAATGAAATTTAATATTTAGTAAATTATTAAATAAAGTATTTAAGCTTTGAATTTATTAGTTATTTTGCATATTTAGCTATTATATTTCTAAGAGTTATAGCAGCTTTAGGTCCTTTTTTATCATTATAATATTTAGCAAATCTTTCATCTGCTACATACATTTCTCCTAATCCTACATGAGCCTCTGGTGAGTACTTTGGCCATGAGTAACATAACCAATCCCTATGCTTTTCATATACAGTTTTAGCTATATCTGAATCTAAATCTTGAGTACTTATAACATTTTCTAAAGCTTCAAACATATCATCTTCTATTTTATTCATATTGTTAAAGTCTTCTTCACTTAAATTCAAGAATTTTTGATTTGACTTCTCAACAGTTTCATCTCCATATTTTGTTCTTATTTCTTTTCCATATTTAGATTCATTTTCTGCTAATTTTTCTTTTTTAAATCCTTCAAATTTTTCTTTATTTGACATTTCTATTTCTCCTTTATTATAAGCTAATGTTTTTTCAACAGTTAAAATCAATTGATTTAGCTGATTTCGCCTTGAGATAAGTTTTTGGTAATGCTCTTTTAAAGCTTTCTCAATATTAAAATTTGGCTTTGAAATTAGATTTTGTATTTCTTCAAGTTTCATATCCATAGATTTATAAAATAATATTTGTTGTAATAAATCTACTTCATTTTGGCCATATATGCGATATCCAGATGAGTTAATACGACATGGCTTTAGTAGTCCAATTTCATCATAGTATCTAAGAGTTCGTGCACTAACTCCTGCTATTTCAGCCAGTTTTTTTATTGTGTATTCCATATCCTCTACCTCCTGACAGTTTTATAATAAAGTATTCCGCTAGGTAAATGTCAATAGTAAATATACCATAAATTTTATTTTTTAATAAGTTATCATAAAATCTTCCATGTATATTTATATTTAAAAATAATAAAATATTATATACAATTTAAATTATTAATGTTATAATGATAGTCCTTTTATTATCCTTAATTTTGTACATAATAATAAAAGGATTTATTATTATAGAAAGTGTTAGGTGAGATTAATGATAGACGCAAAATTATTAGTTGAAAAAGCTTATGAAGCTCAAAGCTTTGCTTATACTCCATATTCTAACTTTAATGTGGGAGCAGCATTACTTGGTACAAACGGAAAAATATATTTAGGCTGTAATATAGAAAATGCAGCTTTTACAGCAACTAACTGTGCAGAAAGAACATCTTTTTTTAAAGCTGTTTCAGAAGGACAACGTACTTTCTCTGCAATAGCTATAGTAGGAAACAAAAATGGAGCCAAAGAAACTGAATACTGTTCACCTTGTGGAGTATGTAGACAAGTAATAGCTGAATTTTGTGACCCTAAAACATTTAAAATTTATCTTGCTAAAAATAAGGATGAATTTAAAGAATATACTTTAGAAGAACTTCTACCATTAGGATTTACTTCAAAAGATTTAGATTAAAAAAGGAGAAGAATATTCTTCTCCTTTTAGATTTATTTTATTGTATATTAAATTTATTAATTTGTAAGTACTTACATTTAATTCTTTTTATATTTCCTAAAACAAATATGCCTATATATGTGACTCTATTTTAGATTTTAAATTTTCCTTAGGTATAAATCCTACTAATCTATCCATTTCTTTTCCATCTTTAAAAACTATTACTGTTGGTACTGTTGTTACTACAAACCTTTCAGCTAGTTCCATACTTTGATCTATATCAACTTTATAAAATTCTGCTTTATTTCCCATTTCAGTTTCTACTGAATCATATACTGGTGATAACATTTTACATGGTCCACACCAAGTTGCAAAAAAGTCTACTACAACTAGGCCATCTTTATTATCAACTTTATTTTTAAATTCATTAACATTAATTATATTTGCCATTATATTATTCTCCCTTTTAACTTTTTATTATTTTTAGTATTATTATAAATTTAATATAACAACTTTATAATATATATTCAATTAGTTACTTTTTTGTAACCTATAATATACCTCTAATATTATCTGCATACTGAGGTGTTCCTAACCCATATCCACCTGCTACTTCCATAATATTTCCTGTTATATATGATGAATCATCACTTGCAAAGAATAAAACTGCATTGGCCATATCTTCTGGTGTTCCCATTCTATTTAACGGTATATGAGATAAAAATGATTCTATAAATTCTTTTGGCATATTATCTATTGCTGCATCAGTAGCTGTAAGCCCTGGTAATACTGCATTACATCTTATATTTTGTCTTGCATACTGAATAGCAATTTGTTGAGTTATATTATTTACTCCAGCCTTTGATACTCCATATCCTATTCTAGATAAATCCGGTATACTTCCTCCTATTGAAGATATATTAACTATGCTACCTCCACCATTTTTTATCATATGTGGTATAACTTGTTTTGATATAGAATACACACTTCCTATATTTAATTTTAATAAATCAAAGAAAGCTTCTTCACTACTATTAACCAAATCTAAATCAACTGATGGTTTACCTGTTCCAAAGTTATTTACTAATATATCTATTTTACCTTCATTATCTATTACTTCTTCAACCATTGTTTTGTAAGAGTCTTGTTGATATGCATCAAAGAATACTGTTTTCATTTTTAATCCTTCTTCTAAATATTCTTTAATAATATCTTGAGTTGCTTCTATTCTTCTAACTCCCATATACACTATAGCTCCATTTTGTGCTAACTTTACTGCTGAAGCTAATCCTATACCTCTAGTTGATGATGTTACTAATGCTACTTTACCATTTAATTTTTTCATGTCTAGTTCTCCTTAGTGTAAGTTTTATATCATAATATATGTATTTTTATTTTTAATTTAATATTATCAAACTTAAATTATGGTTTCAATTAATTACTTTTTAGTAAGCATATAAAATATATCTTATTTTAATATGTTTTCCAAATACCAAAATAATAGTATCCAAATTATGTTTAATAAATCTAAATTTAAATCAAATTTTATAAAAATTTAGCATCTTGATATAAATATCCTGATAATTCTATTAGAAATTCTTTATTAATAATTTTATACCCAATATCATCCTTTTCTAATACTTTTTTTTACATAAACAGTTTAAAGTTAATTATTGATAATGGTAAATATATATAATAAAACCGTATCGATTCTTCTATCAATACGGTTTTATTATAGTTATAAATAAGCTATTTTTATAAATTTTCTCCATTAGATTTTATTACTTCTTGATACCAATAATAACTATCCTTTTTTATTCTTTTTAAATCTTTAAAATCATGATCTTCTCTATTTATATACACAAAACCATAACGCTTTTTAAATCCTTGATGTGAGCTTAATAAATCAATTACTGACCATGGACAATACCCAATTAATTCTACTCCATCTTCTATTCCTTTTCTACAAGCATCTATATGGTCTCTTAAATAGTTTATTCTATAATCATCATGTACTCTTTCATCTTCAGTTAAAACATCTGCTGTTCCAAGTCCATTTTCTGTGATTATAAGTGGAAGATGATATCTGTTGTAATATTCATTTAAAGCTATTCTCATACCTACAGGGTCAATTTGTGCTCCATACTCTGTAGCCTTTAGGTTAGGATTTTTCTCAATTTTGAAATATCCATATAAGTCGTAGTCAATTTCATTAACACGAGTTCCAATAGGATTCTCATTTGTAGCTTCAAGATGCCTAGCACATAAAGTACGATAATAATTAAATGCTATAAAGTCCATCTTAGCATTTTTTAATATTTCTTTATCCTCTTGTGGCATATTAGGAACTATATTAAGTTCTTCTAAATATTTCATATAATAAGATGGATACTCTCCATTATAGTGCATATCTAATAAGTAATTTGTCTTGAAATTATCATTTAATTTTGCTGCCCATACATCTTCTGGCTTATTTGAGTAAGGATAAGTAACTGTAGCTGATATAGATGGACCTATCTTTCCACCTTCCACCATATCATGACATGCATTAACGGCAAGTGCATGAGCTAATGACATATGATAATCCATTTGTGCACGCATTTTTTCTACTAAATAAGCATCACTTTCATATATGTTCATACGTTCTTTTACACGCATCATTAAGTTTTGCTCATTATGAGGTTGCCAATACTTTACTCTATCTCCAAACTTTTCAAAACAAACTTTTGCATATCTTTCAAATGCAAAAGCACAATCTCTACTTTCCCAACCATTGTACTTTTCAACTAATGCATATGGCAAATCAAAGTGGTATAGTGTAACAAATGGAGTTATACCACACTCTATAAGATAATCTATAACCTTATTATAAAAATCTATACCTAATTGGTTTATATCTCCATCTCCAGTAGGTATAATCCTTGCCCAAGATAAAGAAAATCTATATGTTTTTAGACCTAATTCTTTCATAAGATCTATATCATTTTTCCAATTATGGTAAAAATCACTTGCTACTTTACTATCTGCTTGTATATCTGATTTTTTGAATGAATTAAAATCAGCAACAGTCATTCCTTTTCCATCTTCATCCCATGCACCCTCTATTTGAAATGCTGAAGATGATGCACCCCATAAAAAATCTTTTGGGAATATATTTTTCATTACATATCCTCCTAGTTTTATTTTATTAATATATATTATTTACATTAAACAGATTTTTCTTCTATGTCGTCAAATCCAATTATATAAGTTAGTATAGCTGAACCGAAAAATGCTATAGCACACCCTATTAAGTAAGCTAAAAATCCTTTAACTCCAGCCTGTGCATATACTGGTATAGTAAGAACCCCTTGATTTGCAAATGCTATACCAAATGCTCCTCCGTATCCCATTACACCACCGCCTATTGCACCACATATTACTGCACATATCATAGGTTTTTTAAGACGTAAGTTCGCTCCGTATATTGCAAGCTCTGTTATACCAAATAATGCTGTTATACTACCAGATAATGCAACTGTCTTTAAAGATTGATTTTTAGATTTTAAGAATACTCCCATTGCTGCTCCTGCTTGTGAGAAGTTAGCTGCTCCTGCAAATGCTAGCAAGTTTTGACGACCATTTTGTGCTATATCATTTATAGCAATTGGTAATATTGGTCTATGTGCTCCAAATATAACTAGCACACACCACATACCTCCTATAAACGCTCCACATAATACAGGGCTAAAATTCATAAGCATTTGATATAACCAGTTTACACCATTACCAAGATATATTCCAATAGGTCCAAATACAAGTAGTGTTGCTGGTACCATTATTAATAATGAAAGGGTTGGTACCATTATCATTTCAATAACATCTGGAATAACTTTTTTTAAGAATCTCTCTAAATATGATAATACCCATATTGCAATAATTATTGGTATTACTGATGATGTATAACTAGCTTTTGTAATACCTATATTAAATAATGTTACTACTCTTTCTTCGGCCATTAATGATACTATACTTGGGTAGCATAACGTTGCTCCAAGTACCATTGATATAATTTCATGAGTTTTAAATACTTTTGCAGCAGTATATCCAAGTATTATTGGGAAGAAATAAAATACTGCATCTGATGCTGCATTTAATATTACATATGTATCATTTTGCTTTATATCTATATTATGAACATTTAGATAATACATTGATACAACAGCTAATATACCTTTTATCATACCAGAACCAGCTAATGCATATATTGTTGGCGTAAATATTTGTGCCATAGTAGTAAGTGCTTTATTAAATGAAATTCTTTTTGATTTTTCATTACTTGGAGCTTTTGTAGTTTTACCTATCATTTGCTCTAGTTCCTTGTATACTTTATCTACTTTACTTCCTATAACTACTTGTAGCTGATCCATACTTTCTACTACAGTTATTACTCCTTCTATTTTTGATAGGTTATCTTTATTTACTTTACTAGAATCTATTAATGAAAACCTTAATCGTGTATGGCAATGAATTACATCTTTGATGTTTTCTTCATTACCAACATTAGCTAATACTTCTTTAGCAATTTTGTTAAAATCCATACTTTTCCCCCTATTTTATTACTTTTAATGCCAAAAGTTTGGCTATTTTACATATTCAAGTATATATCCAAATTTTTTATAATATAATCAAATATTTTTTATATTAGTAATTTGATATATGTATTATTAAATTCTAAGGTTGAGTTTTATAAATAATTACAATAAAAAACGCACCACAATTAAGTGATACATTTGTAATTTTTTATCAAAAAATAAAAAAGATAATAATTTTTATTAAAACTATTATCTTTTAACTAAGTTTTTAAGTATCTAATATCCTAGTTCTTCTAAAGTCCTTGAAAGTATTCTAAATCTTTCACCTAATAATTCACCTTGTCTACTTATTTCATCTGAAAAAGTGAATATATCTTTATCTAAATCTATATTATCCTTACATACAGTAATATTCATTGCATCACCTTGCATAGCTACACGATTTATTGTTGGATTTTCTTCATTGTAAAGCTTAGGCATTCTGTATGCTTCTCTAAAATGAAGTGTAGCCTCACACATTAAAATTGCAATATCTATTGCTCTATTTATTGGCATATCTTCAAAACCTTCTTCTTTTAATATTCTAGCTAATAACTCAAGTTTATTAGTTTCTTCATCTTTTACAAACCCTAATTCTAATTCTTTTACATCTGATTTATAAGCCCTTTGCCCATCAACATTTTCATAATTATCACATATTATAACTGGTTTAAATTCTTTGTTTGTCATTACTATATCTCCTCTACATTTTCATTTTGAAATCTATCCTTACATATCTCTCTTAAAATCTTTAAATCTTCACTATAATCAGTTTTACTTTCATCCTTATCATACTTAAGTACTTGAACTACTTTTATCTCAAAGTTTTCTTCTTTATTTTCGTTCCAGTCTTTTTGAAGCTTTTTATTCCTATGGTTATTTGCATTTAATTTAAATCTATCTCCATTTATAGTTGCCTTTATATTTTTGTCACATCCAAGGTAAACTGTATTTGTGTTTATAGATTTAAACATATATACTCCCATATCTGGTTTCATTTGTTTGTATTGTTCTAATAATTCTTTCCTTCTTGCTCTATCCATTTTCTACCTCCTATTTATTAAGCCATTAATGTAAATTATATATATAAAATTTAAAGTTTTCTGATTGATAACATAATATATTATATAAACATTTTTCTATTTTGTCTATATTTTTATAGACTTTTTTTATTTTGGTTTATATTTATATGGATTTTATTTTATTTATAGTTTATAATATATCTATAATATTTTTCTAAATAGAAAGGATTTACTTAAATGAATAAAGAATTTGAAAAGTTTAAAAATGGTTATACCTTTGAGGATAATATTTATAAATGTATGTTTTGTGATAAATCTTTTGAACAAGGTATAATTTATCCTTATAAAGAGTATTTTGAAGATGCCAATTATGCAATTAAACGTCATATAAAAGAAAATCATGGTGGTACTCTTAGTGCACTTTTAAATTATGATAAAAAAGATATCGGATTATCAGAAATACAAACTGAAATAGTAAGATATTTTTCTAATGGCTTATCAGATAAAGATATTGCTACTAGAATGAATTTATCATCTTCAACTGTTAGAAATCATAGATTCAAATTAAGGGAAAAAGAACAACAAGCTATAAAATTTTTAGCTATTATGGATTTATTGAATAGTCAAAAAACTCAAATACTGCCTCCTCATGGACTTACTGAGCTAGATGAAAAATATGATATTACTTTAGATGAGAAAGAAAAGGTACTTAATGCTTACTTCACAGAAGATGGTAAATTGACTGAACTACCTAAAAAAGAAAAAAAGAGGATTATTATATTACAAGAAATATGCAAAAAATTTAATTCTTCTCAAAATTACAGTGAAAAGAGTGTTAATGGTATAATAAATACTATTTTTGAAGACTACGTTACTATTCGTAGATATATGATTGAATATAATCTAATGAAGAGAACTGAAGATGGAGGTGTATATTGGATTAATTTATAAAAACTCATATCAACATTGATATGAGTTTTTCATTTAAAAATTTTGCATAATTTAGTAGTAAATGAGTTTCTGTATTTCTAATATCTTTTGGTATATATAACTCTAAGTTAAATTAACAATAAAAAAACTATAAAATCCAGAAATTAATTTCTAGATTTTATAGTTTTTATTATATAATCTTAAAAATAAATTATAACTATTCTATAAAATTATATTTCTACCTAGCTGTATAAAGCTAATACCCCATTAAGATCTGCTATTTTTCCTTCTCCAACAGCTTTAAATTGCCACTCACCCATATCTCTATAAAGCTCTGCAAATAATACAGATGTAGCAGTAGAACCATCAGATTTTAAGTTGAATCTACATAACTCTCTGTCATTATTTACTGTATCTAGTAATCTAACATATGAATTGTTTACCATTCCAAATGTTTGTCTTCTAGATTGTGCTTCATGTATCGTAACAACGAATACTATTTTTTGAATACTTGGATTTATAGCATCTAAGTCTATGCTTATAGTTTCATCATCACCTTCACCAGCACCAGTTCTGTTATCTCCTGATAAAGATATACCTTGACCTTGCTTATTATTAAAGAATATTACATTTGATACTGTGTTAAATTTATTATTAGCATCTAATAAAAATGCTGCTATATCTATATCAAAATCAACACCACCATTTGATATATCCCATCCTGCACCTAAAGTAACCTTTTTTAGTCCTGGATTTCTTTTATTTAAATCTAATATATCATTTTTTTGTAAGTTTAATATTGGAGCTTGTCCACCTAAATTAATTCCCATTATTTTCACCTCTTAATTATATTTATTTATTAGTGACTTTAAATCACCTTGTTCTAATTGTCCAACAGCTTTAAAATTCCAATCAGAACCTATTTTCTCAAGTTCTGCAAATATTAAAGATGTTGCATTTTGACCATCTTCACTTAAGTTATATCTACATATTTCAGTATCACCTTTATCACTGTTTAATACTCTTACATAAGCATTTTTTACCTTAGAAAAATCTTGTCTTCTTTCTTTTCCTTGGTATATATTTACACAGAAAACAACTTTACTACAATTATACGGTAAATTATTTAATGTTATTGATATCTTTTCATCATCTCCATCTCCTGCACCGGTTCTATTATCCCCATGTAAAAATATTCCTTTTCCTCTTCGTTGCCCGAAGTATATTAAACCATCTTCTCCTATTATCTTTCCATTTTTATTTAATAAAAAAGCAGATAAATCTAAATCCATATCAGCTGTTGAAAAACTGAAAATACCTTTCTTAACAACATCCCATCCTGCTGCCAATACTATATTATTTAAAGAAGGATCTTTCTTAGTTAAATCTAATATATCATTTTTTTGTAAATTTAATAATCTCATCTTAACTCCACCTTATTATCTATAAATTTTGTGTATTACATATATAATCCTAGCATACCATTTAAATCTGCTATTTTACCATCACCTATTGCTTTAAAGTACCATTCATATCCATCTTTGTATAATTCTGCAAATACTACTGAAGTAACTGTAGATCCATTTTCTTTTAAATTGAATCTGCATATTTCTTTTTCATTGTTTTTAGCATCTAATACTCTTACATAAGAGTTATTTACCATTCCAAAGGTTTGTCTTTTTTCTTGTGCATTATGTATAGTAACTATAAATACAATCTTTTGAACATCGCTTCTTATTTGACTTAAATCTATTTGTATTCTTTCATCATCACCTTCACCAGCACCTGTCCTATTATCTCCTTCTAAATATATTCCATCTCCAAATTTATTATTAAAAAATATTACATCTTGAGGTATTTGTCCTACTTTTCCATTTGCATTTAATAAAAATGCTGCTATATCTACATCAAAATCTTGTCCTATGCTAGCTACATCCCATCCAGCTCCTAGTATTACTTTTTCAAGACCTGGATTCTTCTTTGTTAGATCAAGTACATCATGTTTTTGTAAATTTAAAGCATTTACAGTATTATTTGTTCCTAAATTTATTGCCATATTAGCATCCCCCTATATATACTATATATTTCTTTTCATACTTGCTTTTATTTGTTCTAATTTTATAGCGTTTTCATTTCTTTTTGCTTTGTTTGATTCTTGTATAGCTTTAGTTTCTTCTATACCTTTCATTATTGTTTGGTAAGATTTTTCTAAAGTTTCTATAGCAACTACACTTCCTGAGGCCATCCTAGCAATATCTACTGATTGTCTCGCTGTTGATTGTGCATTTCTCATTATAAGTTCATTAGTTTTATCATCTAATTGCTTTAAAGACTTAGCTTGTATTTCTTGTCTTTTTAAAATTATCGCTTGTGCTAAGCATTGCTTAAATATTGGTAGCGTTATTATAAAAGATGTATTTATTTTTCTTAGCAAATTGAAATTTGACATTTGTATAGTCTGAATCATTGGTGCTGCTTGTATTGCTATATTCTCAGCTACTTTTAAGTCATATAAACGTTGTTCTAGCATTTCTTTACATACTTGAAGTTTTTGAATCATCATATGTTTTTCATCTATGTTCATTGTCATGTCATTTTCAAATTGATTTATGTACATATCTACTTCTTCAGATGCTAACTCTCCTGCAACTATGTATTTTTCTAATTGTTGATAATACTCAAGATTTCCATCATATAGCTTTTTAAGTTTTACATTTGAATCTTTTATTTCATTTTCATATTTTTTAAGAAGTACATAAACCTTTTCTATTTCATACCCCATAGTGTCATATTTTTGGAATAACTTAGCAATAGTATCTCCTGCACTTTTAAATATCTTAGATATTAATCCTGGTTGTTTTTGGTTTTCAAATTCTTTTATATCAAATTTATCC
>CALESE010000092.1 GCA_937907205.1 uncultured Romboutsia sp.
CTTGTTTTAATATAATATAAACACCTAGTAATGAAGATATAAAAACTTGAATTTTTTCAGGAAATAAAAATAATAATATAGACCCACCAATAAAACTGATTTGAAGTAATCTAAAAGGTCTAATTTCTTCCTTAGATGCATATCTTTTAAGTTCAACAATGTTATTTTTGTAGTTTAGATATGCAAAAAATATAAGCAATATACTTATTGAGAAAGATACTACTTTTATACCTATATATTTATTAAAAAAAGAATATGCTCCAAAACATAAAAGTAATAATCCCATTACCATAAATTTACTTTGGTTTTCTTTCTTATAAATATTATCAAAATTAATATTAAAAAGCTTAATCATAAATATCACCTCTAAATTTTAAATAAATATAATGAAATTATAACAAAAATAAATATATACAATCTATATAAAATTTAAATAAATTGATAGAGTTAGTTTTATATGTTATATTTTATATAAATAAAATTTTATGCTTATCCTTATTTGTGTAATTAAGAAATAATTATAATCATATGATTTATTATAGATACACAAAGGAGGATAAATATGAAGGGTATAAGTTCAGTAATATATGCAATACTAGCAGGAGGATCAACGTCACTAGAAGCTTTTGTAAATGGAGAACTTGGAAAAAGTACTACACCTTTAATTGCTACATTTATAAGCTTAATTGTAGGAAGTATATTTTTTTTAATAAGTATATTAGTAAGTGGCGAATTTAAATCTTTATTAAATTTAAATAGTATAAGTCCTAAGTTATTACTAGGAGGGCTTTTAGGTGGTTTAGTAATATACTTTACAGTAAGGTCTATACCATTTTTAGGTGTTTCTAAAACATTAACACTAATAGTAGTATCTCAAATGATAGTAGGATTTTTTATTGATAGATTTATTTTAGGACAAGAACAACTACATTTATATAAAATTGTAGGAGTATTATTATTATTTATAGGCACATTTTTTATACTGAATTAATATATATTTAAACTAAAGATATTTGGAGGAATAGAACTTGGAAAATAAAAAGTTTGTAATGTCATTTAGTGGAGGTAAAGATAGTACTTTAGCTTTATATAAAATGATAAAAAGTGGATATAAGCCAGTAGCACTTTTGACAACTGTACAAAAGGAAAAAGGTAAATCATGGACTCATGGATTAAATTATAAATTTCTTGATAAAATAAGTGATAGTCTAGGAATACCACTTCTAAAATCACAATGTGAAGCACATAATTATGAAAAAATATTTGAAGAAACTCTTTTAATAGCTAAAAAAATGGGAGCTAATATATGTGCTTTTGGAGATATAGATATAGAAGATCATAAAAAATGGGGACTAGATAGATGTAAAAATACTAATATGGAAGCTAAATTTCCTCTTTGGCAAGGTAATAGAGAAGAGTTAGTATATGAGTTTATAGATAGCGGATTTAAAACAGTTATAAATAAAGTAAATTTAAATAATTTAAGTGAAGAATTTTTAGGGAAAATACTTACTAAAGAAGTTATATATGATATAAAGAAAAGTGGATCAGATCCATGTGGAGAAAATGGTGAGTATCATACTTTTGTTTTTGATGGTCCTATTTTTAAATATAAAATAAAATTTGATATTGAAAATATAAGTATTGATAATGGATATGGACATTTAAATATAAAATAAAAGAAGCTTTTAGCTTCTTTTATTTTATATTAAGCGTTATCTTTCTCCCATGCAATTATTACAAAGTCTTTTCCTGTTTCATTTTTTAATTGAATCTCAGCTTGTTTTATAGCTTCTTCTTCTTTAGCAGTAATATTAGCTATATGAAAATTATTGTTTTCCATGATTTCCTCCTTTAAAAGTTAATTTATATATATTATTTACAAATTTCCTTTAAATTATTAAAGATAATACTGTAAATTTACTTTTATATAGGTTTATAATAGAAATTTGTAAATTAAAATGTAACAAAATATAGAAAAAAATCATAAAAATAAATATATAGATTTTTATCTATATATTTATTTTTATGTGTTAAGGCTTAAATTAGATCGGGAAAAATAATTCAAAATGGGAAATTAATATAAGTTTGGAATATGGATAAAATAAAATGATGGAAGTTAACCTTCCATCATTTTATTTTATCCATATAGGAGCAGTAACAGAAACTTTATTATTATTTTGTATTACTTTTACATAATAAAATTTATTTTTTGTAGGCTTTATATTAAACTCTAGTTTAGCTAAATTTGAATTAAAATCTTTTTGACGTATTATTTCCCCATTATTACTTATAACTTGAATTTTTTTTATTTTGTCGTTATAGTCATTATCTATTGCGCATATCGAAAAATTTAATTTAGTAGAATTAGTAATAGTTGAACCTAAAGGGAGTTCATTAATAGAGTAATCTATTCTAATATTTTTATCTTGAGTAGCATAAACTCTCATTTTTTTTAGTGAATCATACAAAGAATCTTTATTTAGGCATGTAGATAAAACAACTGTCCTAAACTCATTAGCTACTCCAAAGTCAACTTTATGATTATCTTGATTGGCAGTAGGTGCAACATGCCATCCATTGTCTAAAGCTATCTGATATTTATCAAATGATAAAATATTTTTAGAGTTATCCTTATTATAACCATTACAAACTTCAATTAGTGAAATAATTTCATCAGCTGATTTTGAATATTTTAAATTATTGAAATCTCCAAATTTATCTCCAGGATGATTAAATTGTCCGATAAGGTTATCTTGTTCTGATATTAATTTATAAAAATTGTCTAAATTCATATTATCTAAATTAGTAGATACAAAACCATCTGAATTAAAAATATTTATATGGCCAATTTTATTTTCCACATTGAATGGATAAGTCATTTCAAATCCATTTAAAGCTATAAATTCATTTTTTGAAGTAAACTTGTCTTTGCATTTTATAAGGTTAGTCCACTTACTACTATAAGATCCATTATTAATATTACACTTAATATCATTATCAAGTAAATTAGAATGTTCTGTTATAGCAAAAAAATCTAAATCAGCTTTATATTTAGCCATGTAGTAAGCATCATCATAAGTGCCATGACCATCACTTGCACTAGTATGAGAATGAAGCAATCCATAGTAATGATTGTATATAGGTGTACCAACAGTAAAATACCATTCAAAATCAGTTTTATTTTTATTTATATCACAAACTTCAAGTCTTACAATTTGATTACCTCTACTAAATTTTTTATCAGGGATATAAGTTATTTTATTATTTTTTATATTGCATTTATTAGTTACATCTTTATAGTTTACATATAGCTTTATAGAATAAGTATCAATAGAATTTTCATCAGAATAAGAAATTTTTATAGTTGGCTTACTAACTATATATTGTTGGTACTTATCAGGAGATATATTTTCTATAATAGGATCTTTAGTATCTTTTTCATCAACTAAAGTTGCAGCATTTAAAGATATTTCTTTTTTATTATTGTAAATATTATAAAAAGATAAAATAAAAATAAATGAAAGAATAATCATAACTTTTTTTAGAAACATAAAATCAGTCCTTTATACTTAAATTAATAATATTTATCTTATGTATTTTTTTAGTGTACATACATGAAATTATAGGCTACTTTAATATAATTTACTAAAGTTTAAAATTCATCTTAGGAGGAAGGTTATGAGGGTAGATGCAGTTGATATAAAGTTAAATAAAAAAGATGCTATGAAATATTT
This sequence comes from uncultured Romboutsia sp., assembly GCA_937907205.1. Lineage (GTDB taxonomy): Bacteria > Bacillota > Clostridia > Peptostreptococcales > Peptostreptococcaceae > Faecalimicrobium. Next base: position 3,738 of record CALESE010000092.1, read on the forward strand.
TATAAACAAGGTACCTTTAATGAGTAGAGTAGTTCAGTTTAACAATAGTCCCAAAGGAATACATATAGAATACATAGAATTTAAAGTTATAAGTTATCAAATAATAACAAAAATAAAAGGAAACAATTTATTTAGGCAAAAGTCCCAAATTAATAAATTTATAATGTTAATAAATACATATAATGGATGCTCTAAATATATAGAAAACATTCCTACAACGTCAAAGAAGTACATATCTAAAAGCTATATCAAAGAAAATAAATTAAATGAAGAAGATGTAGTATACAATACAAAAAATGAAATTATATCATACTTAAAAGAAAACTCTAAATACAATATAGATAAATTAAATATTCAAGATATAAATATATTAGATATAAAAAGTATATATAAGCCATATTGGGTAGCAAATTACAAAGGAAAAAATATACTAATTGATGCATAAATAAAAAGATATAAAGTAAATAAACTTTACTTTATATCTTTTTTATTATAATTTTTACAATATATAATTTAGGTTTAAATTTTATTTAACTAGATTTTTTTGTAAGATAATCTAAGGTTTCTAGCTTATAACCTTCTTCTTCCCAATGAGTTATAACTTCATCTAATATTTCTGTATTTGTTTTAGAATTTGGATGAAGCAACACTATAGCTCCAGGATGAGTTCTAGTATATATTTTATCTTTTGCAAACTCATGGGTAGGTTGTTTATCATTGTACCAGTCTACATAAGCAAAGCTCCAAAATACTGAACTATATCCTAAATCTTGAGTGTATTTTAATGATTGTTCACTAAATTTACCCATAGGAGGTCTAAAATATTTAGGCATTTCTTTTCCCGTAACTTCTTTGTAAGTTTTTTCAACACTTAGAATTTCTTCTTTAAATTTTTCAAAATCAGTTATGGTTGCCATAGAAGGATGAGACTTAGAATGATTACATACTAAATGACCTTCTTTTTCCATTCTTTTAACTAACTCAGGGTTATTTTTTATATAGCTTTCCACAACGAAGAAATGAGCTTTAGCATTATGCTTTTTTAATGTGTTTAATATACTTTCAGTAGTTCCATTTTCATATCCTGCATCAAATGTTAAATAAATTACTTTTTCATTTGGATCGCCTACATAATAAGAGCTATATTTATTAAAAAAGTTAGCTTCTTTTATCGGCTCGGGTTGTTTTCCGTCATTTCTAGGGTTAAAATACCAATTATACTCTTGAGTGCTAACATTTGGGTCTGATATGTGAGCTTTAGTTTTATTTAGCATATAAAAATTGGTACTAACCAAGATTCCAAATACAAATACAAAAAATCCTATTATAAAAAAAGTTCTATAACTGTGTTTATTCATAATGTCACCTCGAGTAAATTTAAATGATTAGTCTAAATATATTTTCTATAATAAAACTGAAATTATTCACTTTATTTAAAATCATGTTTTTACTTTTTGGACAAAAATATTTTATAATATTTAAAGGATAACTTTAAATGCATCTGAAAGGATAAAAAATATGACTAAAAAAAATCATAGTATACATAATAATTTAATAAGTCTTTTGGATAATATTATATACTTAAATATAAAAACAAGTGGAATTAATCCTATTGAAGATAAAATATTAGAAATAAGTGCAATAAAAATAAAAAATAATAAGATAGATGTTTTTAATAAAGATAATTTAAGAAAATATAGTAGTCTAGTTGATATAAAAGATGAGTTAGTAAAATTTTTAGGAAAAGAAATTATTATATGCCATAATTCATTTTTTATAAAAGGATTTATTGATTATAATATACCTCAAATAAAAAATAAATTTATTGATTCGATGGAACTTGCAATTATGTTAGAACCATATCATAAGGAATATAGTTTACAGTATTTAAAAGAGGTATTATTATATGAAAGAGAAAATATAGAAAATAAAGCAATATATAGCTGTATAGATAATATAAAGATTGTAAATGCACTTCTTATAAGACTTAGAGAAAAAGAATCTGCTACATTAGAGCCATTAACTTTCAAAATAAATACATATCTAAATAATTATAATTTAAGTAAATGGGAATGGGCTAATCTTATAGATAATGCAAATTATAATCAAGATGTAGAATATGTAATATCTATAAATTCAATCAAAATAGATAAAAAATATGAGAATAATAAAGAAAGATATATTATAAATCAATTAATCAAAAAAGAAAGATGTTATGAAGAACTTCTAAAAGACAAAGATATATGGAAAAGTAAGGAAGGGTTTATGTATGAATATAGACCTGGTCAGTATGAACTTACAAAGACTATAAGAGAAACTTTAAAAAATAGTGGAAAAACCTATAATATTGCATGTATAGAAGCCCCAACAGGTATAGGAAAAAGTGTAGGGTATTTATTAAGTGCTATATTAGAAGCAAGAGTTAATAAAAAAAGAATTATAATATCAACAGATACAAAAGAATTACAAATTCAATTAATAAATAAAGATATACCGAATGTACTTAGTTCTTTAGGATTAAATAATAAAGTTAGTTATGGATATATAAAAGGAAAAAATAATTATATATGTGTAGAAAAATTAGAGCACTATAAAAAGGATTATGAACCTCAAAAAAATAAAAAATTAGAAGTACTATCTATTTTAATTTTAGAAAGGTTAGTAGAAGATGGATTATATGGAGATATAGAAGAAATAAGTAATGATATAACAAATTATTTTAATATAGATAATCATATAAGATATATAAGTTGTGATCCAAACCTATGTAGACCTAAGAAATGTTATAAAAATTGCTTATATAAAAAAAGAGTAGAAGAATTAAAAGATGAAGATATAACAATAATAAATCACTCTCTTTTAGCAAAATGGCCATATAAAGAAGAAAAGCCACTTGAACATATTATTGTTGATGAAGGTCATAATTTAGCAGAGAAAGGATATGATTTTTTTGCAAGTACTATAGAATATAAATTATTAAGCCACTTTTTACAAGAAATATATCCATATGAATATATAAAAACAAGTCCTTTTTATTTTAATCAAAACAACAAAAGACTAGGTAAAATAAAAGTATTTGATAAATTTTATCATCATGTACATTTTGATAGAGAAATAAAAAATAAGATAAGTAGAAGTATGGCATGATAAGTGATTATAGTAAAATAGTTAATTATAATTTAAATTGGGAATTAAATTTACAATCAAAAGAAATTGCAGGTAAAATAAGAAACTATGAAGAATATTTAGAAATAAGTTATGAAAATTATAGTGAAAAAATAAAAAATAGTTGTGAGAATATAATAAGAAATTTGATATCTATTTTACTTATAATGGATAGAAATATTGATGAAGATACTATAGATAAGGAATCTGATGTATATAAATTTGGAAAAGCTAGAATAAAAGAACTTGAAGATATAAAATCAACATTTGAACTACTTTTAGAATATAGTGAAAATGATGATTTTGCTAGAATAATAGAAATAGATAAAAATTTTAGAAATTTTGAGTTTAGAGTAGTTCCACTTAAATTAGCTCAATTATTTGAAGAAAATATATTATCTCAATTACAAAGTGGGATATTTTTATCAGCCACATTAAGTGTAGAAAATAATATGAATTATTTCAAAAATACATTAGGAATAAATAGAGTTAGCAATATAGAGAAGGTAATAAAACCATTATATGACTATAAAAATAGAGTTTCTATAATAGGAGTTAATGATATATGTACATATAAAGATAAAGAATTTCCAAATGAAATGGGAAAAATAATATCTAATATAGGTAAAATTACAGATGGTCATATATTATCTTTATTTAATAGTAAAGATAGACAAGAGAAAACTTATGATATATTAAAATCTAATTTTAATATAGGTAATATGGAAGTATATATAAATAAAAAAGGAATCAAATATCTAAAAGATATAAATAGAAAGTGTATTGTACTAGGTTCTAAGGGGTGCTTTGAAGGCGTTGATATACCAGGTGATGGGTTGATATGTGTTACACTAGATAAAATACCGAATCTAAATCCAAAGGATCCATTATATTCAACTATTATGAAAAAATATAATATTCCTTATTATAAATTAAATTATCCACAAATGACAATAAAGCTTAAGCAAGCTATGGGAAGACTTTTAAGGAGTAAGTATGACTATGGATGTTTTATTATATTTAATATTGGTACGAATTTAAACTCACTTAAAAGATTAGAAAGAGATCTACATGGTTGTAGCATAATGAGTATATCTGAAATTAAGTTATATGATTGTATAAATACGCACTTATATAAATGTAGAAAATATATTATAAATGATGCGTTATATGATATGAAAAAAATATTAAACTACAATAAAGAAAGCAATATTTATAATATAAAACAGTATTTAAATGAAGGTTTTAAGATAAGATCTATAAAAAGCAATGTAAGTTTTTTAGAAGGAGAAGAAAATATTTTAAAAATAAGTTATTTTAATCAAAAATACTTAATAGATAAAGAGAAGTTAAAAAGTTAGTTTAAAAAGTATAAAAGTATACGAAAATGAAATAAATATATTATAAATTTCAAAAATAATTAAAAGAAATAAAAAAATAAATAAAGTATAAAAACAAATAAACTAGCTAATTATGTAGTTAAGTAGCTAGTTTATTTATTTTTACAAAATAGAAATAGAATTATATATTAAATTAAAAAATCTGTATTATATAAAAAATGCAAGTTTAATTATAATTAATTTAAATTTATAGAAAATTTTAAAAAATAATATTGACAATTTTCTGTAAATTATTATAAAATAAATTCATATTAAAAAGCTTATACATAAAAATAAAATCAGGGGGGAATAAAATGAGTAAGGCGGTAGTAAAAGAAAAAAAGAGCTTATTTGGTAAATGCCTAGATGGTATTGAAATAGTAGGTAATAAATTACCTCATCCGATAGCTTTATTTGGAATATTTTGTTTAACAATTATGATTATATCTGCTGTAGCAGCAGGAATGGGGCTTTCGGTAGAGGGTGAATTAATAAATAGAACAACAAATACCTTGGAAAAGCAAACAATAACAGCAATAAGTTTACTGTCAAAAGAAGGTATAGCTTATATGCTAGAAAATGCAGTAAGTAATTTTGTTAACTTTGCACCACTAGGGATGGTTCTAGTTGGTATGATTGGTATAGGTACTGCAGAAGGTAGTGGTTATATATCAGCACTTCTTAAAAAGGCAGTATCAGTAACTCCAGTGAAATTAGTTACACCAATGGTAGTATTTTTAGGTGTTATGTCAAATATAGCGAGTGATGCAGGATACGTTGTATTAGTTCCACTTGGAGCACTTATATTTATGTCATTTAAAAGACATCCATTAGCAGGTCTTGCAGCAGGATTTGCAGGTGTTTCTGGAGGATTTAGTGCAAACTTAATAGTAGGAACAATAGATCCAATGCTTGCAGGTATATCTACAGAAGCTGCAAGAATGATAGATCCTAACTATACAGTTACAGCTACATCAAATATGTTCTTTATGATAGTATCTACATTTTTAATAACTTTATTGGGGTGGTTTATAACTGATAAGATAGTTGAGCCAAGATTAGGTAAATATAAAGGTGTATCAAACTTATCTAAAGAAGATGATGATTTAAGAAATTTAAGTGATAAAGAAGCAAAAGCATTAAAAATTACAAATTTAGTTGTTTTATTAATGATAGTAGCTATAATAGTTGCAACTTTAATGCCAGATTCATTACTTAGAAATTTAGAAGTTGAAAAGACTAGTGGATTTGTAAATTCTATAATAAATAATTCTCCATTAATGAATGGATTCGTACCTATAATGGCTATAATATTCTTTGTAGCAGCCATAGTTTATGGTAGAGTTTCAGGTCAATTTAAAAACCATAAAGATGTATGTAATGAAATGAGTAAAGCTATGAGTTCAATGGGGGGATATATAGCACTAGCATTTGTTATGGCTCAGTTCGTACAATATTTCTCATACACTAACTTAGGCACAATACTTGCAATAGAAGGGGCAAAAGCATTAGAAGCTATGAATATGAATTCTATAGTTTTAATGATAGTATTTGTGTTATTTACAGGATTTATAAATTTATTTATGGGATCAGCTTCAGCAAAATGGGCTATAATGGCTCCAGTATTTTTACCAATGTTTATGAAATTAGGAATATCTCCAGAATTAACTCAAGTTGCATATAGAATAGGTGATTCAACTACAAATATAATATCACCACTTATGAGTTATTTTGCGATGATAGTTATATTTGCTCAAAAACATGATAAAAAAGCTGGTATGGGGACATTAATATCTACGATGGTACCATATACAATAATATTCTTAATAGGATGGATAGCATTACTTGGTATATGGATGGCGTTTGGATTACCACTTGGACCAGGAGCAGGTTTATATTATACAATATAATATTTAATCAAAGTTATTAAAAGTACTTCTATATAATGGAAGTACTTTTTTATTTTAATATAATAAGTATTTTTTTCTAAATAACGAATAGTATATAACTATTTAGAAAAAACTAATACATATTAATATTAAGGAGAATTTATATGAGTTATATATTATTAATAATAGGTTTTTTACTTCTTATAAAAGGAGCAGATTCATTTGTATCAGGCTCATCATCAATAGCAAGAATATTTAAAGTACCATCATTAATTATAGGACTTACAATAGTTGCATTTGGGACAAGTGCACCAGAAGCTGCTGTAAGTATAACAGCAGCACTTAAAGGAAACAGTGACATGGCAATTGCCAATGCAGTTGGGTCTAATATATTTAACTTACTATTAGTTGTAGGAGTATCATCTATAATTAATCCTATAAAAGTACAGAAAAGTACAATTATAAAAGAATTTCCATTTGCAATACTTGCTTCAATTGTTCTTATGATATTGGCACATGACACTAAATTTCAAGGGTATGATACAAACTTACTAACAAGAGCAGATGGACTTATGTTACTATCCTTATTTATTATATTTATGTACTATTTAATTGAAATAGCGATTACATCAAAAGAAGAAATGAATATAGAACAGGCAGATGAAAGCATGTCTATAGGAAAAAGTATATTATTAAGTATATTAGGGATTTTAGGAATAATAATTGGAGGAAATATAGTAGTAAACTCGGCAAGCAATATAGCTTTAAGTTTAGGAATGAGTCAAAATCTAGTTGGTCTTACAATAGTTGCAGTTGGAACATCTTTGCCAGAATTTGTAACAAGTATAATTGCATCTAGAAAAGGTGAAAGTGATATAGCTATAGGGAATGTAGTAGGTTCAAATTTATTTAATATATTATTTGTACTTGGATTATCTTCAACAATTAGCAATATACAAATTCATCCAATAGTTTTTATAGATATGTTAGTAATGATATTTGTAACAATATTAACTTATATATTTGCAGCAACTAAAAAAACAGTTAGCAAAGGTGAAGGTATAGTACTATCAATTATATACATAATCTATATGATATTTATAATAATAAGACAATAAATAAGTGTTATATTGTATATTAAATAAAACTTTCAAATTTAACCTCATTGAGTTAGAATATACTTACTATTTAAATATGTTTAAGATGGGAGTAATTAAATTGAGTAAAAAGAAATTTTATGCTGTTAAAAAAGGGAAAAAGATAGGGATATACAATACTTGGGATGAATGTAAAAAGCAGGTAAATGGATTTTCTGGAGCTGAGTATAAAAGTTTTACAACTTTAGAAGAAGCAAATGATTATATAGGAGATAAAAAATTAAACAAATTTGACTTTGAAAATAGTGTAGAAGCTTATGTAGATGGAAGTTATGAGCATTCTCTTAGAGCATATGGATCAGGAGTAGTAATACTTAAAAATAATATAGTTGAAAAGACATATAGCATTAAGGGTAACGATAAAAATCTTGTAGACATGAGAAATGTATCAGGAGAAATAGAAGCATCTAAAATAGCTATGAATTATTGTATAGAAAACAATATAAAAAATTTAATACTTTACTTTGACTATGAAGGAATAGAGAAGTGGTGTATTGGAACATGGAAAACTAATAAAGAAGGTACAAAAGAATACAAAAAATTCTATGATTCTATAAAAGACAAACTAAATATTAAGTTTGTAAAAGTAAAGGCTCATAGTGGTGACAAATATAACGAAGAAGCTGATAGATTAGCAAAACTAGCTTTAGGAATATAAAAAATCTTGCAAGTTAATGCAAGATTTTTTACGTATAAGGAAATTATATTATGAAAAATATTGTGGATAACCTATAAATATAATTTATATTAATAATATTGCAAACGGAAAAAATGACATTTTTGAGCAACGGATGTATCCGTAGCGGGAGCAAGGATATATCGTTGGCGAAATGAGCGAAGCGAATTTTTTATTATATCAAATACCTATATTACCATATATTTTATTAACCTCATCCTTTAAAGTATCAGGGTCATTTACACTTAAAAACATAGCTCTAGCAAGTATATTGGCTTGATCATAAGTTGACGTCCAAGAGAATATTCCACCTAAGCAGTTTCTAAGTACATAATCTCCTTTTATGAATATAGATAGCTCATCATCATAAGACATTTCAAACACACCATTTCTAGTAAGGTAAGGAACTCCTGCCTGTCTATCAAAGTTAACTATGAATCCATTTTTATTTATATAGTTTTTTCTAAGCTCATCAAAAGATCTTGTTATAGTTGCACCAAGTCTTCCATAAAAAGGAACGCCCAATAATATTTTTTCTGATGGCATACCTGCATTTTCAAGATTTCTAACCATAGCATCTACACTATACCCAGGAAGAGAAAGTTCAGAATCAAAAAGGTTTGCTTGATGTTTTCTACCTCTATCACCTGGTTCACCAGCTGTAAAGTCATAGCTCATAAGATTAAAATAAGTAAGTAAAGGAGCAATATTGCTTACTTCTATACTATTATTTATATAAGCTCTATCTCCTGTACCTGCAACACTTAGCCAAGCATCTTCACCTAAAACATCCCTTAGTGCAGTAAGTAAAAGAGTAAAGTTTTCTTTGTCTTCAGGTCGAGACTTTATCCCAGCTGCACTACTTCCAGGATACTCCCAGTCAATATCTATACCGTCTAAATTATATTGATTCATTAATTGTTGAGCTTGACGAGCAAAATTGTATCTAGAAGTTGGTGTTAATGCAGCATCAGAGAATCCATCAGCACCCCAACCACCAATGGCAGCTATAACTTTTAAATCAGGTTTCTCAACTCTTAAGTTTACAAGTTGATTTAGATAACTTGGAGTAGGAACATTTAGTGTTCCATCAGGATTTATTTCAACAAATGCATATATTACAGCATCTAAAAATTGAGGATCAACATTTTCTGGATTACCAAGAACATATTCCATAACAATAGGATCTAAATCAGGACAATTTATATTTTCTACAGGTTGATTATTAGGGTTTGATATTTCAGGTCTTTGTATTTTTTTTAAGTTACATTTTTTATTAGAAGAACAATAATTTATAGATTTATTACTAGGTTGATTTATATTATTAATGTTGTTTGGTACAAAGCATAAATACCAATCCATGCAAGAATAGTTTTTATCACAATTTTGAACTCGTTTTTTTAGTTCTTTATAAGTTTGAGGGTAAGGTAGTATAACTGGCATACCAGGGAACCATTTATCAGTGTTACTATAACTGTAAAGTGTATGTAACACTGATATTAACTTGTATTAAAGGCTATTTTGGAAGTTTAGGATAAATATCTAAAATAAAGTCATCAGCCTTTGCGTTTTTATCTTTTTCATATAAAACTTTGTCTAATACGGACTTTAGAAGTGAATTTTTATCTTTTGCATTTGTAGAAATATAATAATTTTCTAGAACTCTTTCTATATTAGGTATTATTTGTTTATTAGCCAATATATTTTCATTATAGGAAATTATAGCTAGATTAGATTCTGATATTTGTTTTTTTAAATTATCTATTCTAAGTTTTAGTACACTAGATCTTTCTAAGAATGTATCTTCGTCATATACACCACGTTCTAAAAAATCAAATAATTTACTTTTTTGATCTTCAGTATATTTCAATTCTCTTTGTAATTTTTTTAATTCAAATTTTATTTTATCAATTTCTTGAGTATTTACTTTCAATTGTATCCTTACTTTATAATCATCTAAATAACTTTCTAGTGATTCAACCACAGATTTTTCTACATATTCGGAATATGAAGAACGATTATCACAATGCCTACATGTTAAATAATATTTACCTCTAGAACTTTTTTGAATTATGTTATGACCACATTTCTTACAGATTAAGATACCAGCAAGTGGATTAGATATATCTTTTTTAGTAGGACTAATGTATTTACTTTTTCTTATTTCTTGAGCTTTTTTAAATGTAAATTCATCTATAATAGCCTCATGATTACCTTTTGATATAATTTGTTCACTTTCTGGTCTAATTCTACTGTGATTTTTTCTATCTACAGTTTTCCATTTAACATAGCCAGTGTATGTTACATTAGAAAGAATATCTCTTATAGCTTTGCATTTAAACTCAATATTATTATTTGTTCTATATCCTAAACTATTTAGTTTATTAGCTATTTTAGTTGCACCATTACCTTGTAAATACATATCAAATATAATTTTTACTGCATTAGCTTGTTCTTCATTTATAACAAGATGTTTTTTACCCTTATCATCATATTTGAATATATAGCCATAGGGAGCATCAGGAGAGATATATTTACCTTCTTCGATACTTTTTATTCTACCACGTTGTAAACGTCTGTTAATTAATTTTAATTCCTTTCTAGCCATAAATGCTTCAAACTCTGAATATTCTTCATCGAATTCATCATCTAAATTGTAAGTTTTACGAGGAGTAATAATTTTAGTTTTAGATTGCTTGAATGTATCTAATATTAATCCTTGGTCTTGCATGTTACCCCTTCCAAGCCTATCAAGATCCATAACTAATACAGCATCATATTTTTTATTTTTTATTTCATTAAGTAGCTCAATCATACGAGGTCTATGTTCAATATGTTCTCCAGATACAAGTTCTTCTTTTATATCAACTATATTTAAATTTCTCTCTTTAGCAACTTTAAGAAGAGTAGTTTTATGCCTATGAAGAGTTTCATATTTACCTTCTTTTTCTGCTTCTATATCTGCACGAGATTTTCTCAAATAGATACAAGTATTCATTTTAAACCCACCTTTCATAATAATTATATCATTTATTAGTATATTAACTAAATATATAATTATATTGTAGTTATCTATATTTCCAAAAATATTATAAATTAAAAGTACTTTTTGTAAATAAAGCATGATAAAATATATTATATTATGTTTATATATAAATGGATAAAGGAGATGTTCATATGGAAAAGCAAATAATAGACTTGTTAAAAGGTATTCAAGGTGAAATAACAGGAATAAAAACAGAAATAAAAGGGATAAAAACTAAAATAAATGAAATGAAGTCTGAAATGAACGAAATGAAAGCTGAAATAAATGAAATAAAAGGTGAAGTTAGACTATTAAATGATAAAGTTGATAATGTAGAAATAAAAGTAAATACGATTGATAGTAGAGTTATTAGAATAGATAAGAAACTAGATTCAACAACTAATCAGGTAGCAAGAAATATGGAAGTAGTAGAAGATATAAAGCTAAAATTGCAATAAAAGACTACGGATTAATCTATAAAGGAGTAGTATATATGGAAAAACAAATTTTAGATTTATTAATGAAAATGGATAAAAGATTATCTAATATGGAGCAAGAACAACAAAATATGAAAAAAGATATGAATTATATGAAGTTAGATATGAACAATATGAAAAAAGAAATAAATGAAAGATTTGACGTATTAGATATAAAGTTAAATGCAATAGAAACAAGAGTTATAAAAATGGATAGAAAAATAGAATCAACTACAAATCAAGTAGCAAGAAACATGGAAGTAGTAGAAGATATAAAGCTAAAATTACAATAAAAAGACTAGGAATTAATCTAGTCTTTTTTATTTACTAAAATTGATCATTAGTTATTTGAGTTTCTAGAGAATTCTTTATTTTTATCACTAATAATATTGATTTGTTTATATAATACTTTTAATCTTGAAATATTATTTATATTTAGATATAATGAAATTATAGAAAATGTAAAATATATTAATCAGATTTGAAGTTGGAAGTTACATCCAACCATCTATGAAATATAAAGAGTAACTAGATATGTATGATATGCAGACCTGCCGAATCTAATTGATTCATTAAAGAGAGGATGTTAATCCTCTCTTTTTAGTATGTAAAATAGAATAAAAACAGAATGAAAATATTTATATTTATAAACTATTAATTATATAATAATTACAAACGAATAATTTAGAATTAATTATTAAAAGGAGGGTACATATGACAAATTCTATTAATCTTCGTGATGAAATAATTGAAAAAAGAGGTGAAATATACACAAATCAAATGACTATGTCTGTAGGTGAACTAATAAGCCTATACACTGATGAAGAAATTAATTTAGAGCCTGCATTTCAAAGAGTATTTAGATGGACAGAACAACAGGAAACTAACTTTATAGAATCAATACTGCTTGGCTATCCTATACCTGCGATATTTGTTCTTCAACGTGAAGATGGAATATGGGATGTAATAGATGGTGTTCAAAGACTTTCAACTATATACCATTTTGTTGGTATTTTAAAAAATTCTGAAGATGGTTCAGTTTATCCACCTCTAAAATTAGAAAAATCTAAAATATTAACAAGTTTAGAAAATAAATACTTCAATGCTAAGGATAAATCTGAATCTTTAGACAATGCTTCTAGAATTGATTTTAAGCGTTCTATAATACCTGTTATCATAATGAAACATAATAGTGGAGAACGTTCTAAGTTTGAATTATTTAAAAGGCTTAATACTGGTGGTTCTCATCTTAGTGATCAAGAAATGAGAAATGCACTTATATTAATGTCAAATGAAACTGTTTATAATAAATTATCTGAGTACTGTGAACATGATTATTATCAATCGTTTTTAAATTTATCCTATACTAAATATGAAACTAGAATGGATATGGATATACTAACAAGATTCTTAATAATGAGAAATTATAAAAATATTGAAGCAGTTAAAAATAGTGAAGATATTAATGAATTTATGGATACTGCTATCTGTGATATTATATCAGATAAAAATTACTCTATTGAAGAGGATATTTTTATTTTTGACAAACTTATTAAATTCTTATCAGATAACATCAGTGACGATTATGGATTTAAAGTTTATAACCAAAATGAGAAAAGATATAAAGGTGGTTTTAACTGGGTAGTTTTCGAGACTATTGTATGGGGGATTACTGTTGTTAATGATTTTTCTATATTAGATACTCATAGGGATGAAATACTTAACACTATCAAATCAATAAAAGGAACTGGGGAATTTGTCAAAAGTATGGGAAAATCTAATGTAAAAGTAATTCAAAGGCTAAAATTAGCAAAAGAAGAGGCAGAAAGGTTATTTAATTACAATGGAAAGTAGTACTAATAAAGATGAGATTATAGATAATTTTATAAATAGTTTAGATAATGAATTATCAGTAAGAAAAAAAGACTTATCCAATTTAAAAGAAATTATAAGCTCAATATCTAATCCTAATGATAAATTTACATTGATGAGGAGTACTTATCCTTCTCTATATGCACATTATGAGGGATTTTTAAAAACATCTTTCTGGTGTTTAATCGACTGTATAAAAGACACGAACACTAATGTTACAAATTTAAATCCTAATTTTATTATATTTTCATTAGTACCTAGTTTAGAAGCTCATTTAATGAAACAAGTTTCTAAGTCTAATGCTATGATCTCAGTTTTTAATAAGGTATTTAATGATAATGTTAATATATTTGATGCTATGTTAAAGGAGAAATACATTATAAATCATGATACTTTAAAATCAACATTTGAACTTTTAGGCATTGATATAGATAACATTAATTGTGCTGGTTACACAAGAAATAACTTTCCTATGACGGAACTTGGAATATTATATGAACGTAGAAATGGTTTAGCTCATGGAGATGTTAGTCCTGAAGCATTTAAAATTTTTTCATTATCTAAGTCATCTGATATAAATATTAATCAAGTTAACAATGCATATAAATTTTGGATAGAAGGATTTGAGAATGTTATTATGTCACTAGACCTATTAAAAAATATATTTTTAGACTATTTAATGGAAGAAAAATACTTAGGTAGTTTTTCCATATAGCTTTTTCGTTTCACCTATAGTAGAATTGTATAGTAAATAAAAATGAATAGGAGTTATATCCAAATGAATGATATTATAAATTTTTTTGAGACTTCTCAATATGAATATTTAAAAGAAAAAGATAAGTCTTATTTAAAAAATACATCTCAGTTTTTTACATTAAATTGCCGAAAAGCCCCCTTCTTTAGATGTGGGGATGAAAGGCAAGGTTTTAATTATTTTAATAAAATATGTTATATATATCATTGTAAAATAACATAACTTTGCCTATAATAATACTTAGGAGGTGTTATTTCATATGTATAAATCTAACAATAATATAATTTATGATTGTAAATATCACATAATTTGGTGTCCAAAATATAGAAAACCAACAAGTGAGGACTAAAAAGAAATGATAAAAACACATAGAGTA
>CALESE010000093.1 GCA_937907205.1 uncultured Romboutsia sp.
AGCTTCAACTTCATCTTCATCATAAATAGAACCTAATAAATCTTTTATAACATAATTTAAAGGTTTACTTTCTCCACAAGTAAAACAATGAAACATTCCAATAGTAGTGCGATCAGAGGGAGTTATACGTATTGTAGCACTAGGTTTTCTTTCTTGCCCATTCTTATGATAAGGACATGTGACTATTAAATTATCTGGAGTCTTACGTATATCTTTAAAATAAAAAATACCTGTTTTCAATTTTATATAATCTCTTATTTTTGATAGTAATGTTTCATCTATCATTAAAAACTCATCCCTCCTCCGAAAATTTGTCTAGCCTTTGCTTTTTTAATAGAACTTACTTCAGGAGTAATCTCTCTTATAGGTTTGTATTTATTTATACCATAATCTACTTCATATTTTTGTACTAAATCACTATTACCATATCTATTTTTAATTATTTTTAATGTCAATATACCATTTTCATTTCTAAGAGAGACAACTCTAGTAGCATTTTGAGCAACAGCATCAGACTCAGCTATATTTTCAATTTCAGGAGCATTTTGCATATTTATCCCCTGTCTATTACTTTGAACTAATAATATTATAGGTATACCATATTTAATACTTAATGAAAATAAATCAGCACTAATATTTCCATATTGAAAACGGACAGGATTACCTGGTTTATAACTTTCATCTTCCATTAAAGATAATTGATCTACTACTAACATTGTTAATTTTTCTCTTATAATCATTTCTTCTAAATCAGTTACATTAGCTCTACGTCTTAATTCTTTTTGAGTTAATACTCTTATAAATAAATTATTATCTTTTACAAATTGCAAAGCTTGTTCTTGTGTATCAGTATAATTTTGTTTAGCACAACATAAAATTCTTTCTTGTAATTGTCTAACACTCATTTCTCCAGAATATATACCTACCTTTTCTCCCTGTAAAGCAGCTGACATAGCGAATTTTAATCCGTATCCAAGATTTACCGGTGACCGGTACGTCCTACTAAAATAATTAATTCTTCACCTCTACGCCATCCAATCAATTTTTCATCTAACTCTTTAAATCCTGTACTAATAACATCAGAAGGATCTATTTTTGATATATCTTCAATATCTTCAAATAAATCAACTGATTTATTATAGTGTCCTAATATTTTTAAATTATTATATACAGAGCCTAATTGATCTATAAATGCTATAGGATCTTTTTCCATTAAATCTTTAGACTCATTTAAACCTATAATTTGTTGTTGTATTTTATTTTTCGTATATTCATTTCGTAATACATTACATAAAGAATTTAAATCTAATATTTCTGTGTATTGACGCATAGATTCATCATCAATATCAAATTCATAGCCTATAACAGGTAATTCTGGATATTTAGAAGTACTAATAAATGAGTAAATATATTCATATAATCTATGATTGGCATAAGTAAAATAATCTTTAGTTATGTTATTTAAAATTAATACTTCCCAATTTTTATCTCTAACAATACCTAATAATAATGCTTTTTCTACAGCATCTCGATCTAACATTTATAAATTCATTCCTTTCTTAGGTACTTCAAAATTCATTCTAGAATAGTCTCCTCCAAAATCTACATCCATCATATCAAAAATATCAGCTCCAATTACTTGAGATAAATTAGTAGTACCACCTGCAATCATAAATATGTTACAACAATTATTTCGCTTTCTTATTGATAAAAGATCATAAATTTTTTGTTTATCAAAAGTACTTTCTAGTTTAGAAAATTTATCCCAAATAACTAAAGGAGCATATTCAATGTTTCGCAATATAGTATCTATATTATGAACAGGACTTTGATTTAAATGATTTATATTCATAATACGTTTATAATCTTCTACTAATAAATTTTTTTCAATATTTTCATTTTTACTATATACTTGTTTAAAATATTCTTGTATCATTGCATATGCAATATATCCAGTATTTTTATAACTTACAAAATTTAATAAAAGATTATATCTATCTTCTACAGCTATATACATTTTATCTAATATATTTCTAAATTTTGCAGGTATAGTGATTCTATCTAAATTTTGATATCCAATAGGAATATCACTATATGTAATAAAGTCATCATAATTTTTTTGTATTGCTTTAATATATTCCATTGGTTTATTTTTTAATATAGGTAAAATATTTACTATATCCATTAAATCATCAATCCTTTAAAATAATCTTGTACTTCTTCTGTATTTAATTTTTTTCGAGGTTTATAAATATCTTCTCCTTCTTTAAACATAGATCTATCAAGATTTAATAAATCTGCATTACTATAATAAATACTATAAGTAGCACCAAAATATATAGCTCTTTTAATTTGATACAATAACTCATTTTCATTTATTTCTATATCATTTATTTCTATTTCCTTATAAGATTTCATACATATATTTTGTAATAAATCAATTATTAATTTTTGCAATACATTTTTAGTGAATCTACCTCTATTTCTTGATTTAAATCTATAATCAACATATTTCCATAAGGCTATTTTTAAATTTTCTGTTAATAAGTTATTAGTTTTTATATAATAATAACATTGTTTAATATCATCTTGTTTAGAAACTATCTTTTTTCTATTAATTTGACTTATTGAAAATGACATAATTATAATTCCTCCTATATTAATAATAACATGTTAAATAAAAAAAATAATTGCTAAAACTAGTATAATAACAACTATATTTTAGCAATTATTTTAATAAAAATACTCATTATTCGTAATCTTGAGCTTCAGTTAAAATTATATCTATATCATTTCTATCTATTTGTTTACTTAATATATTATGTACTAAAGTACTTAATATATCCATAGTAATTTTAGCTCCTTCATAATTTAAGTATTCTTTAGACAAAATACTTAATACATCTAATAAAGTTAATTTATTATATCTAAACATTTTTTTCAATTCTGTTAAATTTAAAATATCATATGCACTTTCTGCTGTTTTTAATCTAAAAGTATTAAAAAAGTCTTGTATTTTTGCATTGCTTGTTTCATCATTTATATTTTTAATTTTATCTAAATCATCATCTGTTTTTAATTCTAATTTATATCCAACTTTTTTAAGTAATGTAATTAATTCTCTAGCAGATATCTCTACAGGATTCTGTTTAAACTTTTCATAATTTTCATATAAAATTGAAGCTTTTTGTGTAGCATAATCTAAAGCATCTTCAAAATTAAATTGATTTATAAGAGTTGATAATTTATCAGTTTCATAATATACATTCATAGAAGGAATTAGAGTAAAATCATTATAAATTAATATTCCAGTATAAACACTATATATAGATTTTGTAATATTGTATTCTATAACTACAACAGGAGCTTTAGAGACTTTTGGCAATTCAATATCTTTATCATAACAAATTAATTTAATAATGTTTTTACCTTCACTGTAAAATTTACGTGTTTTTGTAATTGTTGTTATGTTTAAATTATAACTCTCTAAATTTTCTAAAAATTCTTTGAATTTATCTTCATTTTTAAAATCTACAATATCGATTATTTCATTAGATGAATTACTTAAATAAGCTACTGTAGGTTTTACAAAATTAAAAGCTGTATCTGGATCATCTTCTGCTATTTTTAAACGATAATCTTTTAATTGTTTCCATATATCAGGAGCTTTCTTAAATACATCTTTCATAGTACTACTTTTGATATCTAATTCACTATATAAAAAGTTTTCTGCTCCTTTTAAAATCTCATAAGTTTTGTTATAATTATCTCCTGTATCTATTTTTAAATATTTAGGAGTATCCCATTCAACAGTTTTAGGTTTTAATATAGTAGGTATAATAGTTTCAAACATATTTATTTCATTCCTTTCTTATATTTATTATAAAATTGTAAAAAGCTTTCTTTAGTACATTTCTTACAATAAAATTTATCATTTAATAAAAATCCTTTATCAAAATATTCTTCACAATTATTACATCTATTAATATCAGAATACTTAACAGGACTAATAATAGTACTAGAATCAAATTTAGTTTTTGTTTTAGATAAAATATCTTTATGTATATTTTTAGAATCTGTTTGTATTTTAATTTCATGATTATTAGTTATTTTCAATTCATCATTTATTTTATTATTTATTTTATTTTTTAATTTCTCAATATTATTATTTAATTCTTGTATTGAATTTTTACATGTATTTTTATTTATATGTGATCTATTTTCTACTTCTAAATATGGACATTTTTCATGAGGTAAATTATATTCTCTAATTAATTGACCTTTACATTCATCACAAAATTTCTTTAAATAACTCTTTTTAGTCCTAATTACTAATCCACAATTACTATATACTTTTCTAGAAAATTTAGATCCTTCTTCTAGATTAGATACAATTTTCCTTTTAAATAAAGTATCCTTTATAATTGAATTAGATGATTCCAAATCTTTTTTTGATTTATTTTCTTCTGATAAAGAATCTATTTTTTGAATATTCTCACATGTTTGATCAGATTCAATAAATTTCAATAAAAATGTTTTACTATCTTCATCATAACTTAATTCAAAAGAATCTCCCTGCTTATAATTAAACTCAGTTATTATTGATTTAGGGATAGTAATTCGATTTCCGCTTGTTAATATAACTTTCATAATAACTCCTTGAATATAAAAAATATAGAAGATATAAAATCTTCTATATATTATAACATGTTGATTACAACAAATTTATTTTAATTTAGATAAAAATTCATTTTCTGTTATTATAGGTATATATATTTTTGAGCCTCTTTATTTTTAGTTGATCCTGAATTTGGATTATTTGTTATTAAATACTCACATTTTGATAAAGTATTTGATAATTCATACCCAAATTGCGCTATATATTTTTCAAAATCTTTACGCTTCATGGATTGTAATGAACCAGTTATAGCTACATATTTTATTTCTGTATTTGAAGCCTGTTCAATTTTTACTCTATTAATAGGACTATTTAATATATATTTAACATTATTTATTTTATTTAAATTATTAAATATAGATGTAGTTGTAGCATCTTTCATTATATTAAATATATTATTATATAGTCTATTATAATAATCACCTTCATTTAAAGGATCTGCATTTAAACTATATTGAAATAATTCTTTACATATTTCAGGATGTTTACTTAATTCTTTACAAGTTTTATCTCCTAGCCTTGGAATATTTAAAGCTAATAATAATTTATATAAACTTACATCACCTACATAAATCTTTTTAAAAAATTCCCTAATTTTTAATTCTGTTAAAGATAATTGTCTGCAATTTAAATCTGTCAATATATTTTCTTTATTATTATATAAAGATTTAATACTATGAATATTAAATTTATCAAGATATTGTTTCATCAAAGTCCATTGTAAACCATCAGTTTCTCCTATTATTTCACACCATTGTTGTAAATCACTCATCTCTATATTAGGACATTGAGTGTTTTTACATACTAAATCAACTCCATCCCATTGCAATTCACTATTACAGCATGGACAATTACTTGGTAGATTAACTTCAATTGGAGATATTACTTCTACAATTTTAGGTATAACCTCTCCACTTCTCTGTATAGATATTTCAGCTCCAGGACCTATACCTAGAGTTTTAATCATCTTAGCATTATTTCCAGTTGCTCGTTCAATATTTGCTCCTGATAATTCAACAGGTTTAATTTTTACAACAGGAACATATCTTTGAGTTCTTGATAAAGTCCATTCAATATCTACAACAGTAGTTTCTATAGATGGAGCTTCGAATTTATAAGCTACTTCTGTATATAAAATTCCATTATCATTATTAAAATGTATATCTTCTAAAGTTAATACTAATCCATCTAATTGATATCCATTTTCTTTAAAAGTATCGAATAAATTTACACTAAATTCTTCCCAATTAGATTGTATTGTATAACAATACACTGGTATACTATGTTTAAAATTATGTGATAACCAATTTAATATTTTTAATCTATCAATATTTTGTTTATTGTCACCTTCATATCCAGTCACCTTATACACTACTAAATCAATATATTGAATATCATCATCAATTTCGTCTCTATTTATTATACCTGCTGCAAAATTTCTAGATGATATTAAATCATTATACTTATTTTGCAGTAGTTTCCAATTAGTATTTGAAATTATAAGTTCTCCTCTTACAGCTCCAGTGAAAGTAGAATCTTGAATCTTATCACCTATAATTCTAATTAATTTATTTGTTATATCTTTACCATAAATTCCATTTCCTCTTGTTATTCCTTTTACAAGTTTACCATTTTCATAATAAGCTACAGCAGATAAACCATCTAATTTAGGTGATATATATACTTTATAATTATTATTTTTAAAAATATCTGGTATATCATCTAAACACTTACATTTATCTAAACTGCCTATATGACTATATTTATGTTTAACTTTATTTCCTTGTACTTCAAATCCCCAACCAGTTGTTAATACAGGTGAATCTGGTTTTATTTTTCTTAAAGTGTCTATCAAACTATCAAACATTTCATCAGATATTAAACTATTTCCTTGATAATAATTTTCTGCATAATATTTGATTTTTTCTTCCAATTCTTTAATTTCCATAAAAAATATCTAATCCTTTCTTAAAAGTCTATCTATAATCTCTTTATCAGATATAATATGATTTGCTCTTAAATTATATAAATCAGTTCTATTTTCTAATAAGTTTTTAATATATTTATCTATATAATAATAATATTTATGTCTAAGTTCATTATAAGCCGAACCATGAGTTATATTTATATTAAATTTTTTGCAAAAATTTTCACATCTTGTTATTACAGATATATCACTTATATAATTCTTATTATATAATTTTTTATTATTTTCAACACTTTTAACAATCATAATCAATTCATGAATATATAACTTATTTTGCATAAAACTTTATCTCCTTTATTAAATATTAATATTACTTCTATAATTCCAATCTTTTTTTAAGTCATTAACGAATTGTTTTAACTCACTTTTTTGATTATTTTTAAATTTTAATAACTCATTTAATTTAATAATATCCTTTTCTAGCTCATCTTTTTCATTTAAAAGATATATTTTATCTATTAATTTTAAAGTATGATATTTCTGAGGAGCTGAAACATATTTTAAATTAAATTTTACACTATTAATATTATCTATAAATTCAGATAAAATTATTTTGTTAATATGTTCACTAGAATATTGCTTTTTATATCTTATAATATCAGTAATATTACATTTTTCATATCTATAGTAAGGCTTTTTATTTGTAGGAGATACTAATAAATATACACTGTCCCCTATTTTTAACTCAGTATTAATTTCCATTGCTTTTTTCCTTTCTTTATGTATTTATTAAAATTATTATATATTATAACATGTTATGTATCATTTAATTTTTATATAAAACTTGCAATATTTCATCAATATGATTTGACAAATCATTTTTCTGTATACCTACTTTTATATTATCACCAAAAACTTTATAACTTTTAGCAAATTTAACTTTAGCCTGTTTTGAAGCTTCTTTTAAACTTGGAGCTCTTATTATATAATCTGTTTTATAAAGATCAGATGATGCAGTTAATTTATAAACTTTTAAATCCATTTAAATCTCTCCTTTACTTACATATTAATTAAATACTATATTTCTTTAACAAATTATATATTTATCATTTTGTAATATATAAAATACTACTTCACCATTACTGTTT
>CALESE010000094.1 GCA_937907205.1 uncultured Romboutsia sp.
TCTGTTGACAAACTACTCTTCAATGGTATCATCTTGAATAATGTAGTATCAGAATCAACAGGAATTCCAAAAAACATAAACTTTACATTATGCCTTACATTATGCTTATAACCAGTACCAAGGTTGAAGAATGAAACACAAATTTCCCAACCTATCAAATTATCAAGCTTAGACACATAAACTTTATGTTCACATAATGCAGTGTTCTTGAAACCAAAATATTTCAAGCATTCTTCAATATCTTTCTTAATCTCATTTTCTGCAAAAATAACATCCATCATAATAATTAATTTTATTTATTTATTTTCGATTCTTTGATTTGAACAACTGAAACAACAAGTTATGGAACCAACCATATTCCCATACATTGATATTCAATTGGCCTATGAAATACAGAGCAGAATCAAAAGCAGTACATTTACTGCAGATACTTACATCATCTCTCTTAGGACAAAGATCAGTATCTCTGTTGCAGTAAACTTCTACTTCTTTCTTATCTGGATTATATATACAATGTAAGCTTACTGTATAGTAGTCATTTCTGTTATACTTTTCTACAAAGAAAAACTTGATATCAGCAATACAAGTACCTAAGTAGTTACATTCTATATTATAAATGACATCAGAATTAGAATATCCTTTATCTAGCCATTCTTTTACTTTTCTTTCAAATTCTCTTTCACTCATGCAATCTCTTTTACATCCAATCCAAATCCACAAGTAATGAGATACTTGTAATCCTCTTTAGATACTTTATAATACTGTGATGTAATAGTATGAATGAAGAACTCATTCTCATTGTCAGGGTTTGGCTGTACACCGATAACCTTATCCATATCAACAACCAAGCCGGTTGACAAAATCACATACTTCATATTTGCCTCGTTCTGTACTTTCATATTCTTTCTATATTTATAATCTCTATATTTATAAATTAAATTAATATTCCAAACAGTTAGAATTCTTCCACTTGGTAATTCCAATAGGAGCAATTCCAAAATCTTCATTCAACAAATCTTCAAGCTTCTCAAGGAGGAAATTAATATCATCCTGAATGGTATTGCCATTCATCAAATCTTCATCATATTCAATAAGATGAACTTTATTAGATACTACCTTCAAACCAGTATCTTCATCCTTAGTAGTGGTTTCAAAAATAAGGTTAACACTACCATCTACCTCATTTATTGAGAATACTGCTTTAGTATAGTCTGTAATCTTCAACTTAATACCGTTAGAATCACCAAGAAGAAGATTTTTAAAAGCGTCATTTGTGTTGTTTGTAATCATAATCATTAAAAATTAAATTGTTCTACATTCAGTTTGTCAATATTTATTTGACATACTAAATATAGAACAATCTTTCAGGATTTCAAAATATATTTAAAAATTTATTCAGCTGCTTTAATATTTATTCGTTCTTTTATTCTCTTCAGAATCTGAACTGTTGGTTCAATCTGCTCAATAATCTCGTCCATTGGCTTGTATGCCATAGGAGACTCATCCAATGTTGACTTGTTGACAGATGTTGAACAAACATCCTTCATCTCTTCGACAAATTCATCCATAGAAAGATTTGCCTTAGCAGCAGAACGTGACATCAATCGACCAGCACCATGAGGAGCAGTACAATTCCATTCAGTATTCCCTTTACCTACACAAATCAATACACCATCTCGCATGTTGATAGGAATCACAAGTTCACGTCCATAAGCAGCATTAACAGAACCTTTACGGATAATCATATCATCAAAATCAATGTAGTTATGCATTGTATTGATGACACGTGCCATAGAAGCACCTTTGACAATCTTAGTATAGATTTCTGTCATCTTATCTGAAATAAGCAAATGATTGTACTTTGCATAAGTCTGTGCAATTACCATATCAGTAAGATATCCAATCAGATTCTCACCATTCAAATAACCAGTAGGAACAGATGATACAAAGTCTTCCTTTGCATTCTTGATTCGCTCATTCCATTCTGACTTAGGATATGTATCCTTTATCTTTTCAATATGATTTGCCCATTCAGAACTATCAACATGATAAGGCTTGTTTGCAACATTCATCCAGTACTTTGCTACTTTCAAACCAAAGTTACGAGAACCACAATGTATCATGATATATCCATTACCTTCATCATCGGTATCATAAGACAAGAAATGATTACCACCACCAGTAGTACCTAATGACTTCCAGAAAGTACCTTCATCCATACCAATTCGCTTCAGCATATCAGAAATGTACTTTTCATTTACATTTACATTGTTTACAAAATCCGTTGTAGCAACAGCTCTGTCAATAGCAGTATTGCACATCTTGTAGAACATCTTTTCATCAGCAATCTTCTTATCATAGATAGTGAATCCAGTAGGAATATCTTTCTTCCATCGATGTTCAAGCAATGCATAAGATTCCTCTGGACATGGCTTTGACATCTTGATACAAGTTACCTGGCAACCAATATCAACACCTACATGACTTGGATTGACCATTGGATTCTCCTTATCAATAGTAGAAGAAAAGCCAATTGTTATTGACTGCCCCAAGTGGATATCCGGCATGATTCGTATTTTCTGATTCTTAAATGCAGGACAGTCACAAATACTATAAACCATCTTCAATGCATCTTCTTCAACTGTCTTTGCAAAAATCTTGCAATCCTTATTGTACTTACCAATTATATTGTATTCCATATTAATTCAAATCTAATTTTGTAAAACCTGTAACAACAACATTCAATTCTGCTACTTTACCTTCATTTTCTTGACCATGTGAATATGTTCGCTCATCCAACTTCTTAGTTTCTTCATCTTCTAATATAGCTGTCCATGTATCTAATGTATTTTCAGTAACATTACCAAATATGTTGCACCACATCAGTTTTGTACATTTATAAAAACCAGGAATTCCAAACTCTGTTGAGCGCCTGGGTCACACAGGGAGTGGAAGAATATGCTTCAGTATATTCTATAAAAGGGACTCATTTGAGAGTCCCTGTGTGAATTTATTCTTCATTCAACTTAATGAATCTGATCTGAGTGAGAATAAACTTACCTTCATTTGTCTTTGCAATTTCCTTAAGCTTCTTGTCAACTTCTGGACGAGTTTCAGGAGTGTTAGGAAGAGGTTCTGTCATCACCTTGATGAATTCACCTTTGCGAACTCCATCAGCTTCATCTTCTGAAACATTCTTCTTGATTACAACTAACTGAGTCTTGTCCTTGGCATCCATAACTGAAGTAAGAATCTTACCGTAAGCTGCTTCTTTAATGAGATTGTTACGGAGAATTCTAAGCTGTTGCTCTTCTGAAGTAAATGAATATTCCTTATTGATTTTATAAAGGTTATCAACATTCTTGTGACATGTCTCTTCAAGTTCCTTTCCAAATTCCTTATTGTTGATAATCATTGCAACAAACTCATAGTACTTGAGAACTTTAATGCTTCTTTCATCAAGGTTGTTGATTCTAACATCTCCATAAGAACTGATGTTCAAACGAAAATCCCATACCTTTTTGTTTGTATCCCAATTATACTCATAAGAAGGATAGATATTTACATCATAGAAACTATCATTATCTTCTGATCTGAAACTTACATTTCTATCAGAAGCAAGGTCAACATGATACCCATTAATGTTGAACTTCTTCAAAACATCGTTCACCTCATTGATGTAGTTAGTAATAGCACTTGTATATTTCTCGGCTCCAACCTTGGTCAATTCATCAATTTCATTCAAACGATTGTCAATTGACTCAACTGTTGTATACTTAGCTTTAACTTCTGCGTATGTCATAATAATTCAAATTTTAAAAATTAAACAACTCATTTATTACGTATTAAATATAGAACAAAATATATTTTTTTCAAAATATATTCAAAAAATTTTCAAAAAAAAAAAAATGGAACAATCAATTGGTTGTTCCATTCAAGGGAGGTTTTAAATATATTGCTTTATAGCTTCTATGGATTTACTGAATGTATTCAAGAACATGTTTGCTTGACTATCTTCTGCAAAAGACAACAATCTTGACCACCCAGTAACTTTTCTTACATCTAATTCACCATTATGGACAGCAACAGCCCAACAAGGTGTTCCATCATCAGATGGTTCCCATCCTCTTCTGTAGATATCTCTCAATATGATAATCTTACCAAGTTCATATAGGTCATCTTTCAACACAGAATTGTCATCATCCTCATAAGAACGAGCTTCATAAAATGAATCTACTGCTTCTTCCCATGACTCTGGAAAGCTTTCTATCTCATTCAATGGTGGTAATTCTTTCCAAACTTTCTTCAAAGATTCCCACAACATAGTATCATCTTCCATATAGACAATCTTGTTGTTGTCATGAAAATCAATGTAGAATACATGGTGAGGATTAGCTAATTCAATGCTTTTAAAATCTTCTCCAACAACACCTCCGCAAGCCATCAATCGATTCATGACACCTAGTGGATTTGATGGGCATCCCAACACATATATAAACTGATGATCTTTGTGTTCTTTATATTTCATTTTACAGCTTTACAGTCATCCTATATGCTAGTCCATCCTTTCTGTTTATCAAATCTGCTGTAACTTTCTTAACTTCTGTATTGAAAGTATAATCAATAGATTTGTCAGAATTCTTGACAAACGTATAGTCACTATCTATATTTGTCATGTCTAATGACATGTATATTGGTTTTCCTTGGTCATCAATACCAGGGAAAAAGAAGAGATGACTTTTGTCATCTCTCTTGTATAATGATACAAATCCTGGAAACATATTTATATTCTTTTCAATTAAAATTAATACTTATATGGTATTTACTTATAGAATATAGAATATGTATACAGATTATTTCAAAGCATTGAGTGCTGCAATGATTTTTTCTTTATGATGTACTTTGATACTCTTAGGTCCACCAGTAGGAATGTGCCAAGCAATCTTTGCAATAACTGCATCTTTATCTGTTGCTGATGCTATCTCATCCAACCACATCTTTACAACATCATAAGTTACACCGCAATGTAAACGAAGTTCACGTTCCAAACCTGTATGACCATCAGCATCTTGAAGTAGTTCATCATGAGCCCAAGGTTCAGCTACTTCAGGACCACAGTCATCAGATGGAGCTGGTGAGATTGGTGATTCTGGATCCTTAGGTGGTTCTGGGGCTTTATATATAGGATTTTCCTTACGATGATCTTCATCTTCTAACTTAATAGATTCATCATCTGTATCATAATGGTACAAATACTGATCCTTTTCTGTACCTTCTGTCCAGTAATGACCTGACTTACAATCTTTGTTAGGACAATGACCTGGTTTGCAAGTACATACATGGTTAGGATTTGAACAACCACCAGTAGGAGGACAACTATCACCAGTATCACTCTGGATTGGATTTACTTTTACTTCATCGTTCAAAACAACTGTTGATTGCTTTGTTTCTTCTGTATTAGTTGATTTCTTTGCCATTTTTCAATTCAATTTTAATGGATTTAATTAAAAATATAAAGAGATGCTCATTTTAAGCATCTCCAAATAAGTCAAACTGTACTGTACCATTGCTATTCAACAATGGGAATTTCATTACTTCAAGAAATCTGTTCAATGGATCAAGAACATTCTTTTGCCATTGAATTGCCTTATCACATGGTGGAGCCCAAGATGGAAGCTCTCCAGATGGATATCCAAAGTAATCTGTTTCAGCCTTCTTTGTACTTCCTAATCTTATATTGTAATATTTGACTTTCTGTCCTTGTACAATACGAAGATTTCTCTGATTATTCTTCTTTGCTAAATAATTATATCTTGCTGCACATTTTACTGATACTGGAGTCTGTTTTGCAAACATCAAATCTTCTTCATCACACAAAACATATTTCTTGTAATTACCAACATTAATTGACTGAGAAATATCTTCAATAGGTGCTGCCCAGAATTTCTTCTTCCATTTATCCAATCTACTGTTGAAATAGAGAATATATTCTTCTTTTGACATTGTACCAGTATCATAAACCAATGACCTTGTCATATCTGTAATGATTTCCTTTGCAAGTTTAGGAGAAGTTGTCTTAATAAGTTCAATTCCAACACCAGTAATCTTTGAAGGTGTAAACCATTTGCCTTTTGAATAAGACATGGCCTTCAAATATTTCTTCAATGTAATTGTTGCTTCAGAAACAGTTTCCAACTCAAACTCATGAATTGAATGACAATGACGTGGATTGTACATATCATTCATCCATTCTGTATTCTGCTTATCAAGAAACTCCTTATTGAATCTCAATATCCATTTGATCTTATCGTCTCGTTCTGGAATACCTGCTAAAGTTTCTGGCGTCCAACATCTGAAGAAATCACCATATTGAGTATATACAGAATCTGTATCCGAGTATTCACTAATATGTTGCTGTCTAAACCAATCATGTTTTGACTCATCAAGTTCAAATCCAAATTTTTCCCACAAATCCTTTCTTTGCCAAATATCTTCATGAAAAAACTCTTCAAGTCTATGCCACATGAATTTTGTCAAATTTCTTGCCTCACAGGTTATATCTGAAGCAACCCTCATATCGTAATAGTAAAAAAACCTATTTGCACATGCTCCATAAGCTGCATTATTTAAAAGCTTACTACAAAGTTCCAACATTGAATTCTCTTCGATTAGATGTTCCAAGTCTTCTTTATAAGTCTTAAGTTCTTCTAATGAAAGTGAATAAATATCTTTACCACCAAGCTTTTCTTTCATAAATTGCTGACATTGTTCAGAGAAAACTTTCTTTTCTCCATATTTCTCTACATTATATTCCATTATTAAATTCTATTTATATATTCTTTTACTTGATTAATAGTAAAAAATTCAAGATAATTCAAATTATTTCTTTTTGCACATTCTCTTTTCTCAACATCTTTGATGGTCCATGTTGATATAATTTGTGGTAATTTCTTCCAATCTTTATATTTCTTTTTAAGTCTTTCTAATATTACTTGATCTTTAATCAAATTCTTATTATAGGGATGTTCACCATGTGTGTAAAATCCTTGGTATTCTATGAACAAATCTTTTGATGGTATGTAAAAGTCGCATTTATATGGGTACCTATTCTTGTCATAATATTGTTTTATTATATCAGGATATATTTCTTTCAGTAAATTATAACATTCATCTTCTGCTTTAGAATTCCTTTTATCCAAAGTACCATTCTTTTTCATGGTCAAGTAACCTTTTCTTTGAACATCTTTAGATATAGAACTTGCAAACTTCTTGTACTCTTCCGTTTTAGTATAATTATCTACACCATAATGTTTTAAAAATGTTTGTCTTTTCTTTTCTGTTATCTTATTTCTATCTTCTTTAGAAATATGTGACCATCTTTCCTTTTGAACATCAGACAAATATGTTTCTCCATATTTATTCTTTATCAATTCAGGAATTTTCTTTCTGAATTCTTTATTACCTAATATAGAATTAGATCCGTATTTCTCCTGACAAGTTTTCTTTCTCTTATCTATAAATTCTTTTATTCCTAAAGTAGATTTGACCCCATATTTATCTATAATGGATTGTCTCATGTTTTGCAATTTTTCTGGATCATGCTGTTGGCAATAAGATGAACAATATGTTTTCAAACCATCTCTCTTTCCATAAGACTTTATTTCATTTATGAAAGGAATTCTCTTTCCGCAAAGTTTGCAAGTTAATGGTCCATCCAAACCATGCTTTATCAAATAAAATGCCTCATATATATTATCTACATTTTCAAATCTAATTTTAAGATATTCTATTTCTTCTGGAAGTACTTTGTTATATTTTACTTTTCTATATAGCATGTTAGTATTCTTCCAGTATTTTGATATCAATATTTCATCTGTTATCTCCATAAATGTAATATAGAAAATGGACACTACTTTGTTCAAAGCAATGTCCATTTCATTTACAAATAAATAAAGGACTTAGATACAGTCCTTCAAGAAGTCAAGCTCATCATCTGTCAAACCAGTTACTTTAGCAGTCGGGAACAATGTGTTGTGGATCTTGACCGCAATCTTGATCTTTCGGGCGAGAACTGCCATAGACTGAGCTGTAGTATTCACCTTATTGAGAATCTCGACTGGATTGATTGCCTTCAGGTTAGTGGCAACATCTGTGGTATTTGTGATACCCAAATCAAGTGAATTCTCAAGGTCATTCTGCATATTACGATAGTCCTGTACCATCTTAGCTACATCCATCTCAGACTGTGTCTGAATTGATCGTGTTGCGTTCTTTACACGAATATCCTTTACCTCTTTTGCACTTCCACCAATAATTGACTCAAAACTCTGCATAATTCTTTCTTAATTTAAATTGTTAAAAATATTTGTTTGTTGTATATATTAAATACGTTTATAATATAGAAAAGTTGAATTAAAATTCAAACTTATTTGATTTATTTTCTACAAAAGAAGCATATCAATACCATTATCATTTGCAACATCTAGTTTACTTACTTGCTTAGTAGGTTTAGGTGCCTTAAGTTTAGTTGGAGTATTGATAGGTTTCTTTTCTTCTTTCTTTTCTGGTATATATAACTTTTCTGGTATATATAACTTCTTTTTATTTGGATCGAATGTGATAGTTTCATTAGGTAACTTTTCTCCAATGAAATCGATATACATATCTATAGTATTTTGCAATTTTTCAGCATCCACCATCAAATTCTTGACTAAGGCAGTCAAAACATTCAATTTATCTCCATTAACTATAGTTTCATTAGTAAAAAACTTACCAGGACCATAATTCTTACGAGAACTTTCACTTAGATCCCCAATTAGATCTTTAATCTTATTTAATTTCTGTTTTGTTATTCTCTCAATTGTCATAATGATTCTATTGTTTATCCGTAAATAAGCTCATGGGCTCTTTCATAACTCATTTCTGCTACTTCAGCATCACCTGTCTGAATTGAATAACTTGACTCAAAACAAACTCTAAAATCTAATTTTCTTTCATTCATAACTTTATATTATATTAATCATTAACAGTAAATGGTTTCTCTGTATAGAGGCATAAGTCAAACTTATCAAGTTGAACACCATCACCAATAGTAAACTTGGCATAATAGCTTTCTGATGCATCACCAGTTTCTTTACCTACTTCCACTTCAATTTCATCATCTTTAATGTACTTAAGTACTTCAGCTAATCTAAATGAAGCACTTTCTTCATCGCAACCAAATTCTTCAACTAAATCTGGTGTAATGAATTCCATTACATGATATCCGAAATCGAGATGTAGAAATTCATTACCAGTATACCAATTGAAGAAATTCTCTATAGTTGTCTTTACTTTATTCATAATCATTATTTGTTTAACATATACAATATAGAACAATGTAAGAAAATTTCAAAATAATTTCAAAATTTAATCAAAATATTTTGACAACATGTATTCAAGATCCAGATAAACGTAATTAGGTATACCAAGTACCTTACAAACATGTTCTTTCAACATATTATAATGTATCTGACAATATGCATCTGTATATGAAACCGGATATTGATGTTCTTTATCATCCTTATGGTAAAGATGTGCCCCATAGCCATGTGGCAATCCTGGCAAATCCATCTTGTTGCATACAACAAAATCACTGAAATTGTCTACTTCACCTATAATTTCATCTGTTAATTCAACCTTTCCATCGCGATAAGATATCATCTCCTCTATTGTCTTTCGAGGAATCAATTTTACAAACTTTTCCATTAAATCAACATATCAACATTATCAGAACTTATATAGTAAGAAACTTCCTTCTTTGCATCAGTTTTCTTAGAAATAGTTGTCAACTTAGGTGCCTCATCTCGCTTAATATACTTATTGTTTTGCAACTTGGTATGCATCTTTTCCAGCATTTCAATCTTATACTGAAGATATTCAATATGCTTTCCTAGAATCATCTTACAAGAAAGACCAATATCATAATCATCAGTACAGAAATTACTAGCATCACTCAAGAAATTTCTTATCCTATTGAGTTCTACTTCAGCATTCATCAATTTGTTGCTGAGAGTATCAGCATCTTGTTTTGTAACAATATCCTTAATTAATTTAATTTCTTCCATGTTTCTTCTTTCTGTTATTCAAATAGTGTATTTTATTAATATTAACTTATTTATTTTACATCTAAAATATAGTATAAAACAAATAAATTTCAAAATAAAATTTCATTTTATTGACTTAAAGTCAGTCTAATTGGGTTCACCACAAACCTCATATTCGCTGGCTCTATTACTAGAGCATCACGCTTTACATTTATCTTAGTACAACCTAGTACCATTATATTCAAAGCACCATTTATGTCTGCATTTAGTCTAAGACCATTCTTTGTAACAAACAATCCTCTTCTTATCCTATATCCAGCATATACTTTGTGCTTGCAAATCTTTTCATTGTCCATAAAGCTACACTTTGAAGTGTATGCTTCATTCACTACAATGAATGTGATACCTTTTAGCTTGCACTTATATTCTAGCATCTGTATTAGCATATTGTATGGTATTGAAACAAAGTTTTGATTTACAACATGTCCTAGCTTGATACTGTCTTTCCAACCAACATTCTTTCCTACAATCAATGTATTTATGTTGTTTGATTCCATATAACTTACTATGGCATGACTCAGTTTATGCATGAAGTCTTTTACTTTTCTGTTTCTCTTACCATTCAAACGTTTTATTCTCTTAGTTGACTTAACTTTTATCTTAGATTGCAATTCAGCTTTTCTCTTGTTGTAAAAGCGATTTATTGCTTTCAATGGTCTTCCATTGTAAAGAACAGATTGAGCTGAGTTAGAAGCTAAAGCAACTATATTGTCAATTCCAAGATCTATGCTAGCATAATTTCCATTGTCTTTTTCCAGTTCATATTCTACTTGATATACTATTTCTACTACTATATGATTTCCTTTAGGTACTATTCTTACTTGGCATACATCTTCCTTGTCACAATTAAAATAAATGAAATCAGTCTTGTTTACTTTAAGTCTTAGAATGCCATCCTTTACCTTAATACATTGACTGGTATATACAAATACATATCTTCCATTTTCTTTGTCTTTATACTTAGGAAGTCTGACTTTCTTTCCTTTGTTCTTGGCTGACTTAATTCCTTTGAAGAATGAAGTATATGTCTTATCCACTAAACGTAGTATTTGCTGACTACATTGAATATAAGGTAAGCTAGTATAATCTACTTGCTTTGTATCAGATAGTTTCTTATTAAGAGCAAAATAATCAAGATAAGTCTTATCTTTACTATATTGCTGTCTTATCTAATACAAAGCTTGGTTATAAAGATTCTTAGAAAGCCAACACAGTCTATCAAGCGAAGCATAATTCTTATGCTTCTGTCCTATGATAATTTGTTGTGTTAGCTTAAGTTTCATATATTAGAAATAATGTTATAATTTAATATAGTACTTTATTTGAGTTAATTTCAATATTTTATGCTATGTACCCATTGTCATCAATGAACATCATAGCAGTACCTCACTTTCTTTATTTGCAAATACATCATCTTCTCTGCTCTTACCAAGTTCATAAGGACGCATAGATCCACAAATGTATGTCCAACCTTTCTTCAGATAAGGCTTGTCGGAAATATAAGACAAGATTCTCTCTCGCTGACTAGGACTAGTCCATTCCTTTTCCATACTATTGTTTGGGTTAGTACAATACATAGCCATATCATCATCATTGAACCAATCATCTGGATCTGGATCAGGTACGATAGTATGGTACTTACACTTCAAACATTTCTTATCACAAAACTTCTTTTCACACATAAGCATTAAAATTATATATTCAACATTTATTTGACGGATAAAAGATAGAATCTTTTGCAGAAATTTCAAAAGATAAGTAATAAATAGTCTAACTTTTAGAAACTTTTTATGATATTTTTATATAAGACAATTTAATAAATTGTTTGCAAACAATAAATATATTTACAAATAACCATAATTATGGCTTTAACAAATTTGAACAAGCTTTTTGTTCGTGTTACAGATGCTAGTCTCCGCGAGGCAGTCATTACTAAATCTAAGGAGCCTAGCAACAATAAGATTTATTTCTTGACAAAGACCCAAGAAATTGTTACTCAGGGTGTTGCTTATGGTCTTTCTACTGATGTACAGACACAGATTACTAAGATTAAGTCTATCTTGAAGGCTTACTATGATGATGGCACAGAAAATTCAGTAAAGACTGCTATCGATGCTGTACAGGCTGCTCTTGATGCATATAAAGCAGATAATGATGCTAAGCGTGCTCTTCTTGTTAAGACAGTTGCTTACAATGCTGGTACTAAGGCTATCGACTTCACATCGGAAAACGGTACAACATCAGTGATATCATCGGTAACCACATTGTACAGAGTTCTTCTTATGATGCTGATACCAATACATTGAAGCTCACATTTGCTGGTGCTGCATCTCCTGTTGAGGTAGATATTGATCTTAGTAAGATGCTTGACATGAATGATGTCATCTCTAGTAATGTTGAACACTTCACAGTAAACTATAATGAGAAGAAGCTTACTATTACTCCAGTTATTACAACAGTTACTAGTGGTAAAGTAGGTCTTGCTGATGCTAAGGATGTTAAGTCTTATGTAGATGCTGCTGTTAATGGTGCTACTACAGATCTCCAAGGTAAGATTGATACTATCAATGGTAAGCTTGATGTTATCCAGGGTGAGAATACTGTAGAAGGTTCTATTAAGAAGGCATTGAAGGATGCTAAGGAATATGCAGATGGTCTTAATAAAACTGCTACTGCTGCTATTACAAAGGAAGTTTCTGATCGTAAGGCTGCTG
The DNA here is from genome assembly GCA_937907205.1 of uncultured Romboutsia sp. GTDB lineage: Bacteria > Bacillota > Clostridia > Peptostreptococcales > Peptostreptococcaceae > Faecalimicrobium. Next base: position 12,860 of record CALESE010000094.1, read on the forward strand.
ATACCGCATTGTATGGTGAAGCTATTCCTGAAGGTGGTCCAGTAAACACTATCAAGAAGAATGCTGGCAACATTGCTGTTTTGACAAGTGCTCTTGAACAAGAGAAGCAAAATCGTGAGAATGCTGATAATGCTGAACAAGCTGCTCGTGTAGCTGCTATCAAGGAGATTACAGACGCATTAGCTAACCCAGCTACATTCTGGGAAGATTACACTGCTTAATCTCAAGAGATATGAATATGGTCAAGGTGTCATCAGGATGACACCTTGATTTAT
>CALESE010000095.1 GCA_937907205.1 uncultured Romboutsia sp.
TATGTCTAAACTTTGGTCTATATCAACTTTACCAAATTTTGATTGAGTTTGCATATCACTTGCAACTTCATCAAATACTGGTGCTAACATTTTACAAGGGCCACACCAAGTTGCAAAAAAATCTACAACATATAACCCTTTTCCTCCTTCAACATCTGCTATAAATTCATTTGTACTTAATATATTTGCCATTATTTTTCTCCTTAAATAATAAAATTTATTTTAATTTTATTATTTACTATTTTTATAATTTTATCTATTAAGTTGAATGTTAATTGTTCGATGAGTTATTTTTTTGTTTATCTATTATATTATCTATAATAACCACTAAACATAATATAAAAGCATCATCTTCAAAATCTATATCAACGTAATAATTATCAGTAAAACTAAATAATTCTTTTTTTACAGTTGCTATTACTCTATTATTTTGCAATATCTCATAATTTATAGAGAAGAAATCTCCATTAACTTCTATATCATCATATTTACTACTAGTTATACTTATTTTATTTTTAAATAATGTAAATTTTTGATCTACACTAGCAATTATATTATTATTTTCATATATGTTATAATTACTTAAAAAAGTTAATAGCCTTTCTTTTATTGAGTAAACAACTCTATTATTTTTTTGTATATCAAACTGAAGCCCTAATGTAAAAAATTTATTATCTACAAAGAATGATTCTTCTCCATATTCATTTTTTATCCAAAAGTCTTCTTTTATTTTAAAAAATTTTGATTTCATATAATATCTCATACTTATACTCCTTTATAAGTTAATATACTTATATTTTATCATAATTACATTAACAATTATATTTACTTAACTTTATTTTTAATATTTCACTTTACATAAATCGACATACATGCTATATTAACTTTAGTGGAAAATTGCACTTATGTGTAATTATACGCTAGCCCATAAAACCACCTATTTTATAGGTGGTTTTTTAATATAATTTTTAAAGTAAATTTGAATAATAAAAAAGACATCTAATATTAGATGTCTTAAAATGGTGCCCAGAGGCGGAATCGAACCACCGACACGGGGATTTTCAGTCCCCTGCATCACTGGTTTTCAAGACCAGCTCCTTAAACCACTCGGACACCTCTCCTTAACTTATATATTAATAATACCATATTATTCTTTTTTTGACAATACTTTTTATTTTTATTTTATACAAAAAATATAGAAGGTAAATTTTATTCCCCTCTATATTTTCTATTAATCTTTTATTAGCTTAATATCATTTATTATATTATTATTTTCATCTAAAAATTTTATTTTTATTAACTCTTTATTTTTACCATTATATAATTCATTAATCTTTTCATTATCCACTTGCATGTATTCTGGATATACTGCTAGGAAATATTCATTAGGATTTATTTTAGTTTTACATTCTATTCCATCTAAATTTATTATTATACTGGTTGCATTAGTATTTTTACCAAATACTAATACTGAAATTTCATCTTCAACCATATCTTCATTAAATCTATGTAAAATATTTATCTTATATCCATTATTATTTTCTTCTAACAAACTAAAACTCTCATAACTTTTAGCATATCTTGAATTATTATACTTTTGTAATTTTTCTACAGTTATTCCAGATTCAGTTTTTAATAAGTATAATTTTTCATTGTATAAAGTTTTTACATCTAGTATTTTTTCAAACTTATTTTTAAAAATTTCCTTAGCTATTTCTTTATCCGATAATTTATCTGATGCAGTCTGTTCATATACATTATAAGTATAAACAAATATTACTAGTAAGCTTATTGTAATTATTACCTTTAAACTTTTTTTTAATATACTATATGTTTGATTGTCATTAATTCTATCAATTAAATTATTTATTTTAATCTCTTTTAATATATTTTCGTCATAAATATCATCATTAGTATTTTTAATTGATTTATATATATTATCAACTAAATACTTAAATACTTTAAAGCATAATAACCCTAATATTGATCCTATTGTATTGTATATTACATCATCTATATCTGTAACATTATATCCTACAAATAATTGAAATAACTCTATTGCTAATGATGATATTAATCCAAGTAAAAATATTCTTTTTAGATTGTTGTATTTACTAAATAATAATGGTATAAAAAATCCTAATGGCATAAATGCTAATATATTCCCAAATATATTACTAAGTGGATTAATTATTGGAGTATGTCCATCTGTTATTGTTTTTATAGTTTCCACAAATGGTATAAAATTAATTATTCCACTTATTCCATATTCTTTATACTCATATGAGTTTATAGGATTTCTAAAGCTAATTGATGATGATTTGAATATAGTTATATTTAGTAGTAATAAGAAATATATAAAAAATATTAATAATGATATTTCTCTATATAAATTTATTTTTTTATTTTTTATGTATATAAGTACTCTATATATAATCCATAATAAAACCGATATATACATAACATTTAAAAAGCTTGAATTTACCATTTATACTTGTCCTCTATTTATAATTCATCATCTTTTAATATATATCTAACATCATAATTTATATCACCATCTGAGTATTTACCCATATATAATATATCTTGGCTATTCTCATCTAATATAAGAACATGTTTTGCAATATCTCTCTCCTCTATATCTTTATAGATATTTGCATATTTATAGCTATTCAACAGTAAGCATACCTTATTATCTATAACTCTTAGATCTTCTACATCTACATAGTTGTTTATTTTTTCTATTTTATACTCTTTATTACTATTTATAATTTTTTCATTTTTTAAATCTATTGTTGTTAAGTAAAATCTATTGTACTTATCATCTTTTTTAGGTGTCACTTTTGTTATTATATTTAATTTACCATCATCTATACTATATTTATTTGAATCATAATCATTCATTTCTTTTGTATATATAGGATTTTTAATATAGTCAAATTTCTTATTTACTAAATCATAATATACTATATAGTCCTTATTTTGAGAATCACCATCTCTAAACATAATATACATTTTATTATCATATACAAATCTTGCATTTATTTCACTTATATCTATATTCTTATCTTTTACTTCTAGTTTATCAACTTCTTTTATATTTATATTTTCATTATCTGTATCTATAGTATATATCTTAATATGAGTGTTCTTATCTTTTTTGTGTGTATTGTTTACACCAGATTTTGTATCTATTTCTTCTATATGTGATAATAACATATATACAGTTCCATTATATTTAGTAATCACACTTGGTAATAAATAAGGTGATACTTTACTATTATTTAGTTTAATATTTACATTTTTATTTATAGTTTTGATTTTATTTGTTTTTAAATTTTTATTTTTAATTATAAAATCAATATCCATATTACCTTTGTCATCAGTACCATATCCATTTTCTAAAAAACATCCTATTTCATTTTCATCATGATATATAGTTGCAGTATCATAAATATGTTTAAATAAGTCTCTATTATCTATTGCTTCTTTAGAATATTTATATATATCTGGTAATTCTTTAGAGAATTGTTTAATATTTAATCCATCTTTAGATATTATGGTTTCTCTTGTATCAAATATCCCATCTTTATTTTGATATAGTATATTTATATTTTCTAAAGAGTTTTTATCCCCTATTATATCTACTATATTATCATTAGTATTATTAAATAAAGTCCCAATTAGTATAAAGAGCATTGATAATCCTACTATACATAATGTTAATATCGATAATCTTTTATTCATAATAACCCCTCCTTATAAATATATTCTTTTGTTTATTAATCTATATGATGTTACCAATGAAACAGTAAATAATATTATATAGTATAAAAAAACAAAATTTGCTCTTGTATCTGTATATTCAGTTCTAAACATTTTTATAATATAAACTGCTATAGATATAACTATATATGCTACACCTAATACTACTCCTATTTTCTTATATGATCTCTCAATAAGAACTCCAGTAAATGTAACTACTATTGCAAGTATTACCCCTATTGTATTTATCATCAAGAAATCTAAAAAATACATGGATGTTATAGGTGTCCATAAATTATGTAATTTAAATACTTCAAATAAATTTGAATAATTTGAATTATTAATATTTAAAACAAATTTAGCTATATTTAAATCTAAAGACCAAAATAAATATTGAGATACTATTACTCCATATATCATAATAGCTATCATAATTAATTTAGATATATATATATTAAACCTTTTCTGTGGTAGTGTTAATAAGGTACATATAGTTTTACTTTTAGAAAAATAGTCTCTATACCATATAACTAATGCATATATTAGACATAGCAATACTGAAAATACAAATATCATTAAAGTAAACTTTACAATTGAATTTCTCGAAAATAGACTTATAGATTTTACATACTCACTATTTCTTATAGCCTCTAGATTAAGTGGTAATTTATACTGAGTTGCAAAGTTTTTAATATTAAAATATAATGCAAATATAGATACACCTATATTTCCTAAAAATAGAACTCCTATCAAAGCAAAATATAATTTATATATTCTTTTAAATTCCATATTATATAAAGTTAAAATATTACTCACCTTTATATACCTCCCTCATCTTGTCAATTATAGACATTCCTTCATTCTCACGAACTTCTTCTGCGTTGAATATAAGTGATACCTTCCCATCATCAATTAATACAACTTCATCAGCCAACATCTCTATTTCACTTATTTCATGTGTTGTAAGTATTATACTTTGTTCATCATTTATATACTTTGTCATAACCCCTAAGAATTCTTCTCTTTTAAATATATCAATTCCTGAAAACGGCTCATCAAGTAATGTATATTTTGCATTTTGTGCAAAACCTAGTATAATTTTTACTCTTGCTATATTTCCCTTTGAAAGTTTTGATATCTTTCTATCATCAGTTAGATTAAATAGCTTTAGTATCTCATATGCTTTTTCATCATCCCAATTTTTGTAAAACTGTTTCATAAATTCAAAACTTTCTTTTATAGTAAACTGCTCAAAATGATTGTCTATATCTGGTACAAATGCTATTTTATTATAAGTTTTATAGCTAATTTTCTCACCATCAATTAATACTTCTCCCTTATCTGGTTTTACAAGCCCTGCTATTGTTTTTAATATAGTTGATTTACCAACTCCGTTTATCCCTAATATACATGTTATTTTTCCTTCATCTATGTTAAAAGATATATTATCCAATGCTTGAACTTTTTTATATCTTTTACTTACATTTTTTATTTCTATCAATTTAATTCCCCCTAGTATTCATTAGTTATAATTTGGATTATTTCTTCCTTATCAACATTTATTGCTTTCATATTTTCCATAAAATATTCCATAGATTCTTTTATAAGTTCTGCTCTTATGTTACTTATAATCTTTTCATCCTTTGTTATTGTACTTTGGTAACTTTTGATTGTGTCTATTATACCCATATCTTCCATCTCCTTATATGCCTTTTGTACTGTATTTGGATTTACTTTAATTTGTACTGCCATTTCTCTTCTTGACGGTATTATATCTCCAGGTTTTAATTCTTCTCTTACTATCTTTTGTTTGATGAACCTTACTATTTGTAAATAAACAGGTTCTCTCTCATTAGCTATAAAGTTCATTTTTTCACCTCCGTATTACCATACTAGTTCAGTAGTACAGCTATAACTGTATTATAGTATTAATACGGTTATTATGCAAGTATTTTTCAATTTTTAATCTATTAAGATAATAATTTAAACTTTTATTATTCTTTAATTTTATTATTTGATATATAATAATCTTTGACTTAGGATAATCTAGTAATATGCTTTAATGAAAGGATGTATATATATGAATATAACTATTGATGGAAATGCTAAAATTAAAATAAATTAAATTATAAATAAAATAGAAATACTTTATAAAGAAGAAGGAAACTGAAAGCGGATTTGTAGTTAATACTGATTTTTTGAAAGTAAAATAAAACATATATAATAAAGCATTAACTAAATTTAATTCTTGTTTCCATCCTTTTGATAATCCTGATATAACTTCATATTCATATTCTATATCAAATTTGATTCCTGCCATAATTACACTCCTTTGTAAAAAATATTAGTATTATTATAACACTAACAATATTTTACTATATAAATTTAGCTTGTGATATTATAACATTATTAATCGTAAAAATACGATTAATAATGTTATAATAAAATAAATGTTATATAAACTACATTTATCTCAAATAATATATATTATTTATATAAAAAGGAGTGTTACATATGGATAGAAATGAAATATTAAATATTTTAAATTTTAGGCATGCATGTAAAGAGTTTGACTCTAGCAAAAAAATAAGTTCTGAAGATTTTAATATAATACTAGAAAGTGGAAGACTTTCACCTAGCTCTATGGGTATAGAGCCTTGGAGATTCTTAGTTATAGAAAATCAAGAATTAAAAGATAAATTAGGTTCTATATGTTGGGGTGGTAAAAAACAAATGCCTACATGCAGTCATCTAGTAATATATTTAAGTAGAACTCCAAAAGAATTAAAATCTGATTCAGCTTATATAGATTACTTATTAAAAGATGTTAAACACCTTCCTGATGAAGTTTCATCAACTATGAAAGGTATAATGAAAACTATAGAAGAAACTAGATTTGATAATAATAAAGATATGTTAAACTATTCATGTCTACAGACTTATATAGCTTTATCAAATATGATGACTACTGCATCTATGCTTAAAATAGATTCTTGTGCAATAGGTGGAATAGATCAACAAGCTGTTGAAAAAATACTTATAGATAAAGGGTTATTAGATAAAGAAAAATTCCATTTAACAATATGCTGTGCTTTTGGATATAGAATAATCGAACCAAGTGATAAACTTAGACAGCCACTAGATGAAATAGTTACTTGGGTTAAATAGCTAAATATAAAATTTTGGTAAATAATACAAAAAGACGATATAACAAATTGTTATATCGTCTTTTATAATTAAGCTTCTTTATCTATTGGCTTTTTAAGTATACCTAAAAGTACCATACCAACTATTGAACCTATAGCTATTGCTATTAAGTATCCTAGCGGATTTGATACAACTGGAACAACGAATATTCCTCCATGTGGTGCACGAAGGCCAACATTAAATATCATAGATAATGCTCCAGCAACTCCTGAACCAACTACACATGCAGGTAATACATGAAGTGGATCTGCTGCTGCAAATGGTATTGCACCTTCTGTTATAAATGATAATCCCATAACATAATTAACTTTTCCTGATTCTCTTTGCTCTCTTGTAAATCTATTTTTGAAAAATGTTGTAGCTAATCCTATAGCAAGTGGTGGAACCATCCCCCCTGCCATAACTGCTGCCATTATTTCATATTGTCCAGACTCAAGTGAAGCTATACCAAATACATATGCTGCTTTATTTATTGGTCCACCCATATCTACTGCCATCATTGCTGCCACTAGTATTCCAAGTAATATTTTTGAACTATCACCTAAGCTCATTAAGAAGTTTTGTATTCCTATATTAATTGCTGTAACTGGAGGCATTACTACAAATGTCATTATAACTGACATTAAAAGTGTACCAAGTAGTGGGAATAAAAGTACTGGTTTTATTCCATCAAGCGACTGTGGAAGAGATGAGAATAATTTTTTAAGTCCGCGCACTAAATATCCACCTATGAAACCTGCAAGTAATGCACCTAAGAATCCTGCCTCACCATCTCTTGCTATAACTCCACCAACAAATCCTACAACCATAGCTGGTCTATCAGATATTGAATAAGCAATATAACCTGCTAGTATTGGCAACATAAAGCTAAATGCTGTATCACCTATGCTTTTTAAATATGCAGCTAATGGTGTATTTGATCCAAATTTAGATGGATCTATTGAGTAATCATCAAATAAGAATGCTAATGCTATTAATATCCCACCAGCTACAACGAATGGTAACATGTTAGAAACACCATTCATTAAATCTTTATAAACTCTTCTAAGTGCACTTTCGTCATCTGAACTAAAATCTGAAGAATCTCCATCACCTGAATGATGATAAACTGGAGCTTCACCCTTTACAGCTCTATCTATTAATTCATCTGCTTTATGTATTCCATTAGCAACTTTAGTTATTATGACTTTTTTACCATCAAATCTAGCCATTTCAACATTTTTGTCTGCTGCTACTATTATACAAGTTGCATTTTCTATTTCTTCTTTTGTTAGTATATTTTTTGCCCCTGCTGAACCATTTGTTTCAACTTTTATATTAACACCTTTTTTCTCACCAGTTTTAGTTAAACTTTCTGCTGCCATAAAAGTATGAGCTATACCTGTTGGACAAGCAGTTACTGCCAGTACTGTTGGGTATCCTGATTCTTTACTAGATACTTCTTCAACATACTCATCAGCAAATTTTTCTCGTTCTTTATCATCTATTAATTTAATAAATTCATCTACTGATGATGCATTTATTAAATTACTTCTAAATTCCTCATCCATAAGTATTGTAGATAATCTTGATAAAACCTCTAAATGTGTGTCATTTGCACCTTCTGGAGCTGCTATCATAAATATTAAGTTAGCTAGACTTCCATCAAAAGATTCATAATCAACACCTTCTTTAGACACTGCTGCTGCAAGTGCTGCTTTATCTACTGCTTTTGATTTAGCATGAGGTATTGCAACACCCTCACCTATACCTGTTGTACTTAAGTTTTCACGAGCTATTATAGCTTCTTTATATTCATTTTTATTATTTAAGTTTCCACCTTTATTCATTAGATCTACCATAGCATCAATAGTTTTCGCTTTGTCATTTGGTGGTAAATTTAAATCAACACTTTTTTTGTTAATTAAATCTGTAATCTTCATACTAAATCGTAACCTCCTTAACATTTATTTGATCTATTAAACTGTCTATAAATTCTTTTGTTGCTAAATCATTAGAAAATGCTGTTGCACTACCACAAGTAGCTCCTAATTTTAAAGCTTGTGCATAATCATTATTTTTTAAGTATCCACTTATAAACCCAGCTACCATTGAATCTCCTGCACCTACTGAGTTTATTACTTCACCTTTTGGTACATTACTTATATATATCTTTTTATCTTCAGTTACTAATAATGCACCATCTCCACCCATAGAAATTAATACATTTTTAGCTCCAAGTTCTTGCAATTTTTTAGCATAAATTGCTACATCTTCATTTGATCTTAGTTTTACATTAAATATATCTTCTAATTCATGATTGTTTGGTTTTATTAAAAATGGCTTATGCTTTAGCACATTAAGTAGTAAATTTTTAGTTGCATCAACTACAACATCTATATTTTTATTCTTAAGTCTTTCCATTATATTTTCATATAACTTTTCATCTACTGTATTCGGTATACTTCCTGATAATACAAGTACATCACCTTCATTTAATTTGTCTATTTTTGTATATAATTCATTTAACTTTTCATCACTTATATGTGGTCCTTGACCATTTACTTCTGTTTCTTTGTCTGCTTTTATCTTTACATTTATTCTTGTAAACCCATTATCTAAATCTATAAAATCATGTTTAAGACTTCGTAAGTTTAAAGTATCTTTTATAAATGCTCCAGTAAATCCACTTACAAATCCTAAGTTAGTACTTTCATGACCTAATTCTTTAAGTACTCCTGACACATTTATACCTTTTCCTCCAGGGTATACGTTCTCACTACTTACTCTATTTACACTTCCTGTATTTAAATTATCTAACATAATTACATAATCTATTGCAGGATTTAATGTTACTGTATAAATCATGTTTCACACCTCTTTCTTAATCTTTTAAGAAATATTATATTTATATAATACTAAGAAAACATTTTCTTTGAAAGTTAAAAAATTTCTCTTAATCAAAAGAGAAATTTATCTATTTACTTAAACATATTAACGAATTTTTCAAAACCCGCATTATTAATCAATACATCAATTCGCCCGAATTTTTCAAAACTTTTATTTTCACATATACTTATTACTTTAGCTATTGAATCTACTCTTTTATAAATATTTAAAAATAAATCTTCATAATCAAGTGTTTTATCACTATCTATAGATAACATTATTACTAATCTTACATCTCCTATTTCCCACTTTATAGGATTTTTTAGTATTCCTACTGCAATTTTATTAGAATATATATTTCCTCCTGAACTATGAGGTATCGCTACCATATTACCAATTTCTGTAGTTGCAATTTTTTCTCTACATAAAAATGCGCTTTTCATTTCTCTGTCTATATATCCTCTTTTAAGTAATTTATCTCCCATAAATTCAATTACTTCTTCTTTAGTATTTAAGTCTATATTTTCAAAAAATAATTCTTTTTCAAATAAACTTTGTATATTTATATCTTCATATATATTTTCAGTCTCCATATACTTTTCTATTTTTTTTACTTCTTTGTCATTTAGAAAAGGTGATATGTTAATTACTGGTATATTTTCTATATCCACTTCTACTGTTGATATAATAAAGTCTATATCTAGTGTATTAATATACGGTGCCAAATAAGCTGGTATTACTTTAACTATTTTTAATTTGTCTTTAAATATATTTTCTAGTTTAGATTTTATAAGCATAGATGTACCTATACCTGATGTACAAACTATTATTATATTAAATACCCTTTTTTTATCTATATATGATGCCCTTTGTAAAGCTCCAACTATATGTATTGCTATATTAGATATTTCATGTTCACTAATTTTTATATTTAAATTATTTTCTATAGTTCTTTTGGCTATTTTAGAAAGTTCAAACGCATAAGGGTATTTTATTTTTATTTCGAAGTTATTAGTATCATTATTTTCTATTCCTAGATGGATTTTTTTATATAAACTATCTATATGATTATATAAAAAATCTTTGAATATTTCATCATTTCTTATATCTATAGATGTTGCTAATTTTAAGTTTTCACAAAATTCATTAATAGAATTAATAATAGCTTCTCTATTACTACTATTATTAATCACTTTATTTCTCTTATTTTTATATTTATTTATGTGTTTTTTTATAAAATTTTTATTATTATCATTTCTGCTTAAATATACAAATATATAATTAGTAATATTTTTAAATTCTATATCACTTAAAATTAGTTTTTCATTATTTAACTCTTTTAATACTTCATTTTTTAATTGATAAATTATCATATTAAGTGCAACACATAAAAATATATAAAAAAATAGTTC
>CALESE010000096.1 GCA_937907205.1 uncultured Romboutsia sp.
CTCTAAAATTTTCTTTTCTTATAGTTAACATATTTATCACCTCGTAAAGAGTATTGAAAAAAATAAGAAAGCGTAGACTTTGTCTACGCTCTGAGATAGCATTAAGCTCTCTTATATACTATAATTTTTATATTTATTCATATTATAATGAGTGTATGTTGTAAATACTCCTGTAATTATAATAATCATATAATATACAAATCCTACATATAAAAACACTGAATATCCCATTAATTCTTTAGGAAATACATTTGAAAATATTGTCCAAAATACTATTTCATTAGCTCCAACATTTCCTGGTGTTGGAATAGGTGATACTGCTATATATAAAAACACTTGAAGTGTTAATATATACCAATATGATAGACCATTTAAAGAAAATGCCTTATAAATACAATATGCAATACTAAAAAATATTGTCAATTGAATTATTGTAAGTATTAAACTCATTATCAATGTTTTTATATCTTTGATAAATAATTTAATAGAATAATTATACTCATCTATATATGTATTTATTTCATCTTTTTTTTCACATATTTTTTTTAGAATTTTAAATTTACTTAATTTATTTATTAAAAATTCAACTATTATTTTTATTTTTTTAGGGCTAAGTGCTATTAATATACCTCCAAATAGCATAACTATATTCATAATAAGACCTATGCTTACTAATATCATAATAGTAGGCATCTCAGTTTTCAATAGATTTAAATTTATTAAAGTTAAATACCCACAATATATAGTAACTACAATTTGAAATATTATTGTTTTATTAGTTACTATTGCTACAGACTTACTTAAATTAATTCCATACCTGGTAAGAGCATATATCTGAATTGGTTGACTTCCTGATGCAAAAGGTGTTACTAAGTTATAATAAAGCCCCATTGTTGCCATTTTAAGTCCTATAAATCTTACTTTTACTTTTTGTATTGAATTTATTATAATATGAAGTATTATAGATTCAAATAATATATATCCTAATACAAGAAATATACCATATAGTAAATATTTATCATCTACTATTTTTAATATATATGGTATTAGTTTAATATCTAAAGTAGTTGATACTAAATAAGTCGTAAGACATATTAAAAAAATCAAAAATATATATTGCAATATAGCTTGTTGTTTTTTTGTAATTTTTTTCATAATCTTTCTCCTAATATTTATTAAGCCTTAATACAAACTATCATATAATATATTCTAAGTTTATTGCAATACTTTTACATATTTATAATTCTTACAATTTTGTGATATTTCTTAATTTAATTATTAAAATATAGTATTTTAATAAAAATCTATGATTATTTTATCAAATATAAAAAAATGTTTTAAACTCGTAAATAAGTTTAAAACATTCATTATTTCATTATATAATTTTTAATTTATATTTTTAAAAATCTTTATACCTTTCGTTTTTATAATTTGGTAAATTAATATATCTAATATAAAAGTTATTATTGTTGCTAATAGTAAATAACTATTTATATTACTTATCTGTAATTTAAAGTAAGCCCATGTATATATTCCTAAATAAATTATTCCTCCAAATAAAATTACAATTATTCCTATACTTTTTTTAACTACTGCAACTTCATTTTTCCAATTTGTATTTGGAAAATATAAATTACACAATAACCCACCTAATGAAACAAGTAAGCATATTGATATTATTGTAAGTGTCATTATAATAATAAAACTAATATCAAATTTTAATTTAAGTGAAAGTACTAAAAAACATATTATACTTATAGGCATATTTAAAATCAAATTCATATAAATTTTAGATTTAAATATATCAACCTCTTTTATAGGTAGAGATTTTGATATCCATAAGCTTTTTCCTTCTAATGATATAGAACAATACGTCGTACAAGTTGTAATTATCATAAATAAAATTATAATTATTAATTGAGGCTTTAACATATTCATATCTAAGTTGAGCTCAAACATCATATTTACCTTTTCTGCTCCAAATATAGTTATACCTATTGTCATAACTAATAAAAGTATCATACCAATAGATGTATTTAGTAAATAAATATATGATGAAAAATATCTATTTAACTCTTTTTTAATTAACGCATTTATTAACTTTGTTTGTTTTAATTCCTTAATTATATGAGTTTTATTTTTATAACCTTCATTCATTTTAACATTTATATTTTTATACTGTTTGCTAAATATTTTAATAAATATTATAAATGGTATTAATGATATCAACGTAAACACAATTAAAGATATAAAATTATTATTTGATAATGCATCTACAAAGTAATATGTTGGTGGATATATTGTAGTTACTTCATCTATAATACTTTTACTATTTTTTAATATTTCAATTCCAATTTCTTGTATTTTATTTGCAACAATCATATATCCTACTAAAAGTACTATACTTCCTATTATTAATATTGCATTTTTATATTTAAATTTTGATGATATACTTACTATAAAAAACGAAATTATACAAGATACTACTATAGGTATTAAAGGTAGTAATAAAATCAAAATAATTAAATATATAAAGTAAATACTACTTACATCACTTTTTATAAAATAAACTATACCTGGTATTAAAGTAAAACCTAATGAGTATAAATAATTTGTAAAAAGTAACATTATTATTTTGCTAGCTAGTATTGTTGAATCTTTAATAGGTAAACTAGTTAGTGTATCAAAATCTTTTGAATTAAATAAATATGATGGTACTTTATATAGTGATGTGAAAATGGTAAACATGCTTGATACTATAAATCCTATAACTAACATCAATTCAAGTTGGTTAATTTGAATTAATATATATGAAACTGAAAAACACATTTTAAATATACTATAAGCAAAAATACATATACATACTATAATTAATGTTGATGTAGCTAATATTTTACTTTTTTCTTTTTTGTTTGCATTTTTTATATTATTTATTTTATATTCATTTATTAAGTTTGTATTTAATAATAAAAGTAAATTACTCATTCTCTATCAACTCCATAAACATATTTTCTAAAGATTTTTCCCCTTTTACTTCTGATGTGGTTCCATATGCTAATATCTTACCATCCTTTATAATTGCAATTTTATCACATATTTTTTCAGCTACTTCAAGTACATGAGTTGAGAAAAATATACATCCTCCATTATTACAAAAATCTTTCATTATTTCCTTTAGTGTAAACGATGCTTTAGGATCAAGCCCTACAAATGGCTCATCAAGTATTAGTACTTTAGGGCTATGAATTAAAGCTGATATTATTGCTAATTTTTGTTTCATACCATGTGAATATGACGATATTATGTTTCCTAAATCTTGTTCTATTTCAAATATTCTAGAGTATTTTTGTATTAAGTTTTGTCTTTTGCTTTTATCTATTTTAAATATATCTGCTATAAAATTAAGATATTGAATTCCTGTAAGAGATTCATAAAGGTCTGGATTATCTGGAATATAAGCTATATCATTTTTACATTCTATTGGATTAGTTTTTATAGAATTAGAGTTTATTAATATATCTCCTTTTTCAAAATTATGTATACCAACTATAGATTTTATAGTAGTTGTTTTACCAGCTCCATTATGGCCTATAAATCCAAATATTTCACCTTTATTTATTTCTAATGAAATATTATCTATTGCTAATTTATTTTTATATGATTTAGATACATTTGTTAATTTTAACATTTTATTCCCTCCAATTTATACTTGTTATATATAATATATAATAAATATAAAACTTGTGCAATATTTTTCATTATATTTGTTATACATTTTATATAACAGTTTATCATGTTAAATAATAAAGTTTTAAATTTAATACCTTACTATAAATACATTCTTACAAATTTAACCTTATATCAAATGAATAATTAATATTTTTATTATTATATCTTACATAAAATCACCCCTTAAAGTAGTATTTTGATTGTACTTACTTTAAGGGGTTAATTTTATAGAATATTTCTTATATTTTTTATAGTATCTACTTTTTTAAAGGTTGTTCAAAAGAAGGAGGATTTATATCTTGAACTGATACCTAAAAAGTAGACAGTTTAATAAAAAGACTATTTAAGAAACCA